>JALVAI010000464.1 GCA_027011235.1 Desulfobulbaceae bacterium | reverse complement strand
TGCCGAGGGAGAGCTGTCCCCTGACCGGACCATGGTTTCCATGTCCAGGCAGTTACCCGAAGGGGAAATACCGGTCATCATCAAAATCGACAGTGACCTGAGCAATTATTTTATTCCGCTGGGTAGTGACGCCGAAGTAGCCATCTACAGTAAACGCTGGCATCATGTCATTATTATCAGAAAGATGTTGATGCGGATGCTCAGTTGGAGAAACTTTCTTAAATTCCATTAACAGGAAAGCTGTCATGCCCAAACCATCTCTACAGATTGATCTTTTCCCGCTCCTGCCCTCTCTGCTCCTCCTGCTCCTTCTCCAGGGATGCGCCGGACAGGTTGCCACCCACGAGGAAGCCGTTGCCTCGATCAAGGGCGATGCCGTCAGCAAACATATCCCGAAAAAATTTGCAGCGGCGGCCCGGGAAGGAACCGTTGATGACGGCTGGCTGAAAAGTTTCAAGGACCCGAAATTAGACGACCTGGTAAACGAAGCGCTGAAAAAAAATCCGGGCCTGAAAATCAGGCAGGCACAGGTGGAACAGGCCCGGGCCTTTGTCGCCCAGGCGGAATCCAAACTCAAACCCACAGTCGGCCTCAGCGCATCCGCAAAAGACACGGAGTACAAGGGGGCGGTGGAAAAATCATTTGCCGGTCTTAATGTGTCCTGGGAGGCCGATGTCTGGGGAAGAATCCGTACCGGAGTTGCCGCAAAAACAGAAAACATGCAGGCCACGGAGGCGGATTATAAATTTGCCCGTCAATCGCTGGCAGCCTCGGTGGCCGACGGCTGGTTCATGGCAATCACGGCAAAACTGCAGCATCGCTTTGCCCAAGAGATTGTTGGTCTGCAAAAGAAAAACCTGCAGATCACCAGGGCAAGACAGCAAATCGGCCAGGGATCGGAGCGTGATGTCCACCTGGCAAAGGGGTCCCTGGCGTCGGCACGGGACGCCGCCCGCAGCGCCCTTGCCGCCTATGAAAATTCTCTGCGCAGTCTGGAGCTGCTGCTGGGAAGATATCCATCGGCCGACCTGAAAACCGCCGACAAACTGGTTGCAGTACCGCCCCCGATCCCGACCGGGATTCCTTCGGAAATCCTGGAACGACGACCCGACCTTATTGCCGCTGAACGGCAGGTTGCCCGGGCATTCTACAAGGAAAAGGAGGCCAACCTCCTGCATCTGCCCCGCTTTACCTTCTCCATCGGTTTTGGTATCAACAGCCTCAACAATGCCATTGCCGGTCTGGCCGCCGGGCTTTTTTCTCCCCTGTACACGGGCGGCGCCATTGAGGCGGAAGTACAAAAGGCGACCGCCGAACAAAAGGCCGCCATTGCCGCCTATGCCCAGAAGGCGCTGCAGGCCTTCAAGGAGGTTGAAACAAGCCTGGCGGCCGAGGAACACCTGGCAAAACGGGAAGAATATCTCGGCATCAAGGAAAAAGAAAATAAAATCGCCTATCAGCAGACCAAAAAACAATACGAAATCGGCCAGATACCACTCTTGGACGTGTTGACGATCCAGCAAGAATGGATAGGGGCCAAAATCGCCCGCCTTGATGTCACCAGCAAACGGCTTGTCAATCGGGTTCGGCTGCACCTGGCCCTTGGCGGCAGCTTTGAACAACCATCCATGGAGGCAAAATCAACGGTTGCCCGGTAACACTGCAACAAGGTTGCATTCAAGGGCAAAATTTCCTTCCATGCCGGGCAAACGGCTGCCGGGAGTCTTGCCGGTTTTTCTTTGACCGATTCCCCAAAATTCTGTATGCAGAAATAATCCCCATAGGCCTGATAGATAGCAGATGTACACCGGGCCTGTTTTTCATACCAGTGCAGGGGTGTCATTTTTGATGGCCGGCCAGATCGGAGTCTTCACCACGTCCGCTTCCCTGGTTCAGCCATGCTGGTTTATCCACTCAACTCTTGAGAGATGGCCATGGTCTTTTCCACAACCCGGCATCAGGAACACTCTTCAAACAAATTCTATCCACCACAGGTGGGTGCGGAAACCACCCTGTTCCGAAGCGACCTGGTGACCAAAATCCTCGGCAAGTCAGCCTGCAACTGCAAGGCAATCGTCATCGAGGCCCAGGCCGGTCAGGGAAAATCAACTCTGGCCCTGCAGTTTCTCCAACATTTTGCCCTTCGGTTTTCCTGGTATCAGATCGGGCCGGAAGACGGAGAACCGGCCCTGATGCTCTCCTCACTTCTGGAAAACCTTGAGCAGAAACTGCCGGGCTTTTCCTCGCCCCGGCTGACCCGCATCATGGGGCAGGAAGAGATAGACTCCCTTGATATCATCCACTGCGCCAACATCCTCCTGACCGATCTTGACAGGTATCTTGCCGATGACCTGTATATCGTCTTCGACGATCTCCATCTCGGCGAGCATGTTCCCCTCTTCAACGCCCTGCTCAGTTATCTTATCGATACCTCTCCCCCCCGTCTCCATTTTATTCTTATCAGTCGCAGGCCCCTGCTTCTCGATACCAAGACCCTTCGCTACGGCACCAATATCATCAGCCTGGGAAATCAAAATCTCAGTTTTGCCCTCAAAGAGGTGGAAGAACTGTTTGCCACCATTCTCGACAGGCCGATCTCCCGCCTTGATGCCCAGCGAATCCTCGATAAGACCAGCGGATGGATCATGGGTATTTTGCTGGCGGCACATGCGGCTGCCCATCAAAACTCAGCCATGTTTTCCGAAAAAATCGGTACCAAGATGCCCGCCGATCTCTCTGCTAAACAAATTGTCCAATATTTTCGCAACGAAATCCTGACCCATGTCCCCAAGGATCTGCATTTTACTCTGATGCAGCTCTCCCTGCTGGACACGATTCCGGTTGAACTGGCAAAACTCATTACCGGCAGGGCAACCATTGGCGCAATACTCACCGACCTGATGCTGGATAATTTTTTTATCTATCCCCTGGATGAGCGGCAGACAACATTTCGTTTTCATCACCTGTTCCAGGAATTTCTCCAGGAACAGGCCACCCGCGAGCTGGATAAAGAAACAATCCACAGGGTATACCGGGATGCGGCCAACTACTTTCTTAATCGGGGAGCAACTGTTCGGGCCCTGTTTTACTTCCGGGAAGAAGAAAATTATGCGGTTATGGAGGAGATCCTGCGCCGGGAAGGTTTAAACCTGATAGCAAAGAACCGGATAGTGACGCTGTTGACCCTGTTACAGACAATCCCGGAAAAAAAATTGCTCCATTACCCATGGCTTACCTTTTTCGCGGCAATAGTTCATTCCGACTCAACTCCAAAGAAGGCCTTTCCCCTGCTAACAAGCGCCCGTACCCTCTTTGTCGAGGCTGGAGATGAAACCGGAGAAATACTTGCCCTGGCCCATCTCATCTTCTTCCATTTTGTGGTCTCCGGTCTCTATAATGACGGGGCCCTGCTGCTGGAACGCACCGAAGAGCTTTTTATCAAGAACCGGGACACCCTGCCCCTGCAGGCCCGGGTACTCATTGCCCGCAACCTGGGGGCAGGCTTTGCCTTTTTCCTTTTTGCGCTGCCCAAGGCGCGTACCTATGCGCAGTTTTCCCGTGAACTTGCCGAACAGCACAATATCCATAACGGCATTGCCGCCGGCCGCTTTATCTGCGGCTACATTGAAACCCTCTGCGATAACGACCATGCCTGCCTGCAGGAAATCGAACTTGCAGCCCACCTCCTCCAGGACCCGCTGGTCGGGGTGGCAAACAAACTTACCCTGCGCGTCCTCCAGATCAATATCCTCTGTAAATCAGGCGACCTGATTGCCTTCAACCATCAACTACACCTGTTACGTGCCTATATTGATTCACTCCTTATTGAACAGACCCTGGCCGCACCCTTTGGCTATGTTTGGGGTAGTATCGGCCTGATCCAGGCAGGCAAGTCCAAACAGGCCGAACACATGCTGCACCGGGGGATGAAGGTATCGGCAACGGCCAGGACCCCGCATATGCGCAGCCAGTTCTGCCAATGGCTCAGTTATGTCATGGCCCTTGCAGGAAACCATGAGGCGGCGCAACAGGCGGCCGCCGAAGCGCTGAAACTGCGGGAAGTCGCGGGCGGGCCTTTCTATACCGCCCTCTGTTGTATCATCTGCGGAGCAACCTTTACCGAAACAGGGGAGTATAACAAGGCGGAAAAATTGCTGCAAAAGGGGCTGAAAAGGGCAAAACAACTTCCTTCAGCCTATCTGCAGACAATCGCCGCCTGGCAGATGGCCCGACTCTGCAACCGTACAGGAAGACAGGAAGAAACCCTTGCAGAACTGACCACAGGACTTGAGCTGATGCAGCAATACAGCTTCTCCTGTTTCTGGGGATGGGAACCGCAGGCTATGCGCGAGCTGCTTGGCCTGGCCGTGCGTCACGACATCCAGCCGCAATTTGCCCAGGCCCTTGCCCGGCAGCAGCTTGGGGTGGTCTATGATGAAAAAAGTCGGTGGTTGCCGCTGCTGGAAATATCGATTCTCGGTACCTTTGCCGTCAAGATTGAGGGAAAAACCGTTCTGACGATCGATGATCTGACCCCTGCCCAGCGGAACCTGATGGCGTTACTGCTTTCTGAAAAAAAACAGCAGATGAACCAGGAAAAAATACAACTCGCACTCTGGCCGGAGAGTCCTCCCGACAAGACCAGAACCAAGCTGGATACCCTTGTCACGCGCCTGCGCAAGGTGTTCGAGCAAAAGCTCCCCTGCCCTGCCGCGACCTACCTGACAATGCGTAAATCCATGCTCTGCCTGAACAACTGCCGTGTTGATGGGATAGAATTTCTGGCCCTGGCCAATGAAGGATTGCGTCATGTACGGATGGAAAACTTCTGGCAGGCGGGAAACAGCTTTTTCAAGGCGCTGCAACTCTGGGAACCGGTATCCTCGGCCACAAGCGATCTGTTTTCAGGGGAAACCGCTGCCTGGTATGATCATCTTCTGAACCTGATGGCCAGGATAGCCCACCGGTACGGGGTTCTTCTCACCGAATCGGACTGTACCGACGAGGCAATCGAAATAACGGAAAAAGCACTGCAACGGTGCCCGATGGATGACCATCTTATCACCCTGCTGTACGCACTCTACCTGCGCTCAGGTAATATGCTCAAGGCCAAAAAACTGATGCAGCAGTATCGGCAGACCCTGCGGGACCAGGGTTATACCCAGGACGAAATCGATGAACTGCTCTTTCGGGTGTCAGCGGCGACCTGAAAATGTATCAAACTTGGCGGTTTGAAAATGCATGAGTGATTTTCTTCCTCTTCTTCTCTCAACTTTTATAACCAACTTTTCTTCCCTGTATTTTCTTTCTGTATTTCCTTCCACTTTTCTTTCCTGAAGACCGATCATAAATCCGAGGAGGATTCGGATTTATGCCATTTCCAC
>JALVAI010000463.1 GCA_027011235.1 Desulfobulbaceae bacterium | reverse complement strand
CGCTCCTACAGACTTGGGTTGCGGGCAAAACCCGCCTTAGATTTTCTGATTACCATCAAGACAAAGAAGTAGTTCGGAAAGCGCCATATAATTTTGGACCAGCTTTACCTGTAAACCACGGATCAACGCGGATTCACACAGATTTTTTTAAAGATTGCAGGTCGCTTGAGTATAGCGAAAGCAGACAGGAAACAAAACAGACAAAACAAAAAAATCATCGCCGTCTTCTCTTTTTTCCCCGTCCCCGGCGGACCGGCCTTTTGGGAGGACGACCGGGCGGCGGCTGCTGCAACAGGGCCTCTTCCGGCTGGACACAGGGAAGCGAACGCCCGATAAACTCCTCTATTTCCGGAAGATAAAAAGCTCCCTCTTCATCGGCAAAACTGATGGAAATACCTGTTTGTCCCGCCCGACCCGTCCGGCCGATGCGATGGACATAATCCTCGGGTTCATAGGGCAGGGTGTAATTAAAGACATGGCTGATACCCTCAATATGAATCCCGCGGCCGGCAACATCGGTGGCGATCAGCACCTCCACCCGTCCGGCCCGAAAACTTTCCAGCCGGGCCATTCGTTTTTGCTGGGGCACATCACCGGTGAGAAGAGCGCATTTGATGTCATTGCCCCGCAGACGGTCATAGAGCTTTTTCGCCTCACTTTTCATGTTGGTGAACACTATGATCCGCTCATGCCTGCCGGAGACAATGGTATTATATAAAATGTTATATTTTTCCGCAGTGGTGGTCATGTAGACAATCTGCTCAACCGTATCCACTGTCATCTGTTCAGGTTCGGTCTCAAGGGAAATCGGCTCCACGCACCACTGGTTGGCAAGGCGTTTGACATCAGGGGTGATTGTGGCCGAAAAAAGCATGGTCTGTCGATCCTGTTTTTTCGGCGTCCTGCCGATAATTCTCCTGACATCAGGGATAAAACCCATATCAAGCATCCTGTCCGCCTCATCAATCACCATTGTCCGCACCTGGTGCAGCCGCACCACCCTTTTGCCGACAAAATCAAGCAGGCGACCCGGTGTTGCCACCACTATATCGGCCCTTCCCCTTTCAAGGCGGCTGATCTGGCCCTGGTAATCGGTCCCTCCGTAGACGGCGACAACCTGAAACGGTGTATACCTGGCCAGCCGGCGTCCATCCTTGGCGATCTGCATGACAAGCTCCCTGGTTGGAGCAATAATCAAAGCCCGCGGTGTGCCCGGCCGGGAAGGACGTTTTTCCCGGAGAAGTCTTGTCAGCAGGGCTATCAGAAAGACCGCTGTCTTGCCGGTACCGGTGGAGGCGCGGCCGACAAGATCTTTACCGGCCAGGGCATGGGGAAGGGCCTTGGCCTGGATAGGAGTGCAATACTCAAAACCAAGACCTGCAATGGCCCGCATCAGCGTTAGGGGAAGCTCAAAATCATGAAATCTGGTTTTGCCGCTGACCGGTTCAACCTGAAAGGAGGAAATATTCCATTTTTCCCTGTCTCTGCGGGGGACATGCCCGGCTTTTGTCGCCGGAGTTTTATGCTCCAACGTGCTGCCGGTCTGTTTTTTCGCTTGCTGACATAGACCACCTGCAGGATGGGGTTGCGCAATGTGGTCGGCAGGCTGGCGGGCAATGGCGCTTTTTGTCGCTGCAACTGCGGCCAATGGAGTTATGACAGCCAGCCGGCCAAACCTTCTTTGATTTCTCTTTTGCCGCTGAAGCCAGCGACGCGTTCGTGACAAGGGATGTTGTATCATAAGAGTAATTACAAAGTTACGCCCCTGACGGGCAGGATATATGCCTGGAAACAAGCAGGGGCCACCTGGAAAAACGGTCTATTCTCCCACTGGATCGGGATCAACGGGTGTCTCCACCTCGTCCCTGGTCCGCAGTTGCTGGCCAATCCGCAGGGCCGACGGCCTGGACAAATGGTCCCGATTTAACTCGTATAACCGTTGCCAATGGCGACTGCTGCCATAGACCTTGCGGGCTATCGACCCCAGGGTATCACCGGCCCGGACAATATATATCCCCGCCTTGGCCGCATCTGCAGATGGATGTTCTTTTGTGACCAGGGCGGCGACGGTTTCCCCTTTTTTCACCTCTGTCCTCTGTGCCGTTTCCAGCCTCTCGGCAGCCGCGGGGACGGTGTCGTTGTCAACCGTTACCTTTACCAACTGCCCCTGATCGGGAATGGCGGCTTTGATAAGCGGTTGTTCCATAATATCGGATTGTTGCACTGAAACATTTTTTTCAGGAGTCTTGCCGGCAACCGATCTGTCCCTGCCCGAAGGCGCTGTGGCTTCCCCGGTGATTGGCGGGGCAATGGCACGGGGCAGGACAATCCCGGTCATTTTTTCCTTGCGCCTCTTTTCGGCAACAAAAGGGGTCTTGGGGAACAGGGCATCAGAATCAGTTGCCGGGGAAACAGCTGGTGCGCGGCCCGAGATATGGTTGGAAACCGGATCTGTTTCGGGACCGGGGGCCTTACTTTTAGAACCATCCTCCCTGCCTGATAACAGCAGTACAACCAAACCCGCAGAGAGAACAAGGAGAGAAAAGACCGGAATCAACCAACGTCGGCGCCGGCCAGGTCCGCCCTTGACCTCTGTGGCAGGCATCCCGTCAACCGGCGCCGTATCTTTACCGGGCTCTTCCTCGGGACTGGCAGGCGTCCTGACCTGCAGGGGACCAAGTTTTCGAACCACCTCGATCCTGTGGCGGGCCTGCTCAACGGCCGGATAATCGATTGCGATGGCGACAACGCGGTCATACTCCCTGGCCGCCTCCTCGTAGCGTTGTTGTTCCTCTAACTGTCGGCCCCGGCGGAAACAGTGTTCGGCCCGGGCAATGGTATCTGCCAGCGCCTGTTCAAGCCGGAGTCTTTGCTCGGGCTCAATCTCCCCGGAAACCTTATGAAAGAGAAACCTGGCCTCAAAAAGACGCTTTTCATCAATCCTTGCCTGCACAAGATCGGCCGCTGTCAGCGGCGAGGAAGAACTGGATGAATTGGCCATGGAACAGTCTCGTTAAAACAACGATTTCAGTATAGTATACACCACCAGCCCCACACCTATGGAGCTATACATCAACAGTCAGGGGATGCAGTCGCTGCCATATTTTCGAAAAATAACAACAAAGGCCCCCATGCCGGCAAACAGGGCCAGACCAACAATAATAAAATCCTTCATCAGCGTGCGATGGTTAAATCCAGGTACATGACTTCATTCAGAGCATTCTGTGGAAAATTTGACCTGAAATAAACAAGGACCAAAAAATTATCCCCGGTATTTGACCCCGGTTTTCTTGCGTAACCGGATGGCCTTGGGGGTAATCTCCACCAGTTCATCATCATTGATATATGATATGCATTCCTCAAGGCTCATGTCAACCGGCGGGGTAAGAATAACCGCCTCGTCCGAACCCGAGGCCCGCATATTGGTCAGTTTTTTCCCCTTGGCCGGATTGACCACCAGATCAGCCGTTCGACAGTTTTCGCCGATAATCTGCCCCTTGTACAGGTCAACACCCGGACCGATAAACAGGCGTCCCCGATCCTGCAGGTTAAACAGGGCATAGGCCACGGATGTACAGGATTCCTTGACGATCATTACCCCGTTTGTCCGGTTGATAATTTCCCCGGCATAGGGTCCCCATTCGGCAAAGACATAATTCATAACCCCCATGCCGCGGGTATCGGTCATGAACCGGGAACGATATCCCAAAAGGCCCCGGGTGGGAATCTTGAACTTCATTCGGGTCATCTGATTTTCAACCTGCATGTCCTCCAATACGCCCTTGAGTTTACCGAGTTGTTCAATGACAACCCCCTGATACTGCTCATCGACATCAACTGTCAACTCTTCATAGGGTTCGACCGTCTGTCCGTTTTCCTCGCGCATAATGACATGGGGCCGCGTCACCTGGAATTCATAACCTTCCCGCCGCATCTTTTCAATCAGGATGGAGAGATGCAGCTCACCCCGTCCGGCGACGAGAAAACCGACCGCATCGGTCAGCGGTTCGACCTGCAGTGCCACATCGGCAAGAGTCTCCCGGCGCAGACGTTCCTCGAGATGCCGGGAGGTGACAAACTTGCCATCCTGGCCGGCAAAGGGTGAATCATTGGGGATAAAGCGCATGGAAATGGTCGGCGGATCTATCTCTACCAGGGGCAGGGGCCGGGGATCATCGGGGTCAGTGAAGGTAACGCCGACCGTGACATCCTCCATCCCGGCTACAGCGACAATATCACCGGCCAACGCACTCTCGACCGGGACCTGCCTGTCGGCCTCAAAGGTGAAAATCTTGTTGATCCGCACCGGCTTGATGGAGCCGTCCCTGCGGGCAACGACCACGTTATCGTTTAAACTTAAACGCCCGTTGACCAGCTTGCCGATACCGAGACGGCCAAGATAGGGCGAATAATCAATGGTATTGATCTGCAGTTGCAGGGGAGCGTCAACATCACCGGCAGGAGGCGGAACATGATTGATGATCATCTCGGAGATAAGCTCCATCCCCTTGCCCGGCACCGGGGTATCTCCGGGGTCCGCAACCATATACCCCTCTTTTGCCGAACCGTAAACCACAGGGAAATCCAGCGATTCATCCGGGGCATCCAGACGGCCCAGGAGATCAAAAACCTGGTCCACCACCCAGTCGCACCGAGCCGCCGGTTTATCAATCTTGTTGACAACAACGAGAATAGGCAGCCCTGCGGCCAGCGCCTTTTTGACCACAAAAAAGGTCTGCGGCATCGGCCCTTCCTGGGCGTCAACCAGGAGAACGGCGCCATCGGCCATGCGCAGCACCCGCTCCACCTGGCCGCCGAAATCGGCGTGTCCGGGGGTGTCTATGATGTTGATCCGGTAATCCTTGTATCGGTAGGAACCGTTTTTGGAGGCAATGGTGATGCCGCGTTCCCGTTCAAGGTCCATGGAATCCATCAATCGTTCGGCAACCTGCTGGTTATCACGAAACATGCCGCTCTGACGAAAGAGCTGATCTACCAAGGTGGTCTTGCCATGATCGACATGGGCGATGATCGCCACATTACGAATATTTTCCTGCTCCATATCCTTCCTGTCCCGTATTGCGGGAAATTTGAAACAACCACCCTGTAAGCGGAAAGGGTGGTAAAAATGTTATACGCCACGGGGAACCGGGTGATCAACTTCAACAACCTCTCCCCTGAAAAGAAAAAATGGCAGACTGTACAGAGAAAAGAACAAAAAGACAAGGAGATTTGTGGGCCGCCGCCTTTATTGTGGTTGACGGGTAAAAACCCAGTGTTCTGTCGTTGACAGTTCCCGGCAATAGTTGTAGCCGTCGCGGGTAAACTTCTTGAGTAATTCCGGATTGGTTATCCGGCCTGTGATGACGTAATCAACCATCATGCCCCGGGCCCGTTTGGCATGCATGGCAATTACCCGCGCCTTGCCGTTTTTTAT
>JALVAI010000462.1 GCA_027011235.1 Desulfobulbaceae bacterium | reverse complement strand
GATATATAATAATGTATTCGTATATTACCTTGAGAAATTTTTTCTTTGCAAAGGATGGTACTATCATGACAATGAGCCGGGACCAGGTCATCGAGACCGTTCTGCAATCAGAGGACCTTCCCACCTTACCGGCGGTAGCCTCCAAGCTCCTGATGATAGCGGGTAAGGAGGAAACAACCCTGACCGATATCGCCAACCTGATCAGCAAGGACATGGCCCTGGCCGCAAAGATACTCAAGGTCTCCAATTCGGCTTTCTACTCGTTTCCCCAGCAGATCAGTTCCATCAACCAGGCGGTCTCCATCCTGGGAACCAACGCGGTCCGCAGCCTGGTTCTCTCATTTTCCTTTCTTTCCATGCGTAAAAAGGGAAAGGGCGCAACTGCCTTTGATTTCAAACAATTCTGGGAACAATCCCTGGCCGGGGCCGTTGCCGCCAGACTGATTCTGGAGCAGGTCCCAGGCGCCGATACCGAGGAAACCTTTATTTCAGCCCTGCTCCACAATATCGGTCAACTGATCTTTGCCTCGACCCTGCCTGAGCTGTACGAACAGGTTCTCACCCGCCTGGCAAAGGACAAAGAGGCAGTGGAAAGTGAAATCGAAAAGGAAATTATCGGCGAAGAACACAGTGTGGTCGGTTTTGCCGTGGCCGAACACTGGGGTTTTCCGGAAACATTGCTTCTGCCGATCAAATACCATCATCAACCGGAAAAGTATGACGGCAAAGACAAACAGATCGCCCGCAGCATCAATGCCATCTACCTGGCGGACATCCTGACAGGCATTCTCTATTCCGACAAACCGCAGGAATACCACAAGGCATTCAGAAATGAGGCAAAAAAACGACTTGGCCTGAAAGTTCTCGCCATTAACAAAATCCTTAAGGAAGTTCATAATCTGGTTGACCAGACAGCTGAATATTTTGGCCTTTCCATGAAACCGACGAAATCGGTTGAGGAAATCCTGCAGGAGGCCAACCTGAAACTCAGCATGCTCAACATGTCCTATGAAGAGATGAACCGCGAGTTGGTTCGCTCCAAAATGGAACTGGAGAAATTAACAAGGGAACTGGAGCAGAAAAACAAACTCCTGGAAAACCTGGCCAATATAGACGGATTGACCGAAATCAACAATCATCGGTTCTTTCAAAATTTTCTTGACCAGGAAATCAACCGCTCCATCCGTAATGAACGGGCTATCTCTCTGCTGCTGGTGGATATAGATAATTTCAAACAGTTTAATGATACCTATGGCCACCAGACCGGAGATTTCATTCTCAAGGAGCTCTGTCGGATCTGCAAACAGGAAATTCGTGAATACGACCTGATGGCACGCTATGGCGGGGAAGAATTTATCTTCGTTTTGCCGGAGACAGGTCCGGATGAGGCAAAAGTTGTCGCGGAAAAAATCCGGTCCACCGTGGAAAACTATACCTTTGACGATGGCAAGAACACCTACCGGGTAACAATCTCCATCGGTGTTGCCAGCGCCCATCCCACCGGGCGAGACTTTAAGAAAAACGAGTTCATCGGTCTTGCCGATGAAGCCCTGTATCTGGCCAAGAAAAGGGGAAGAAACCGGGTGGCCATGTATAATCCGAATAAAAGAAAAAAATGGTATAAATTTTGAGAAATCAACGGAATGTTTTTGCTCTTTCCCTGCTGTTCCCCGCTGTTTTTGTTGGCGGAATTTTCTTTTTTTCACCAACATCTCCGTCCTTTGCCCAGGCGGCGACTTCCTGTAAATCGTTGATGGAAAGCAGGTGCCTTGCCTGTCACCTTGAAACCAGGATCTGCCGGAAAATCAGCAAAAACAAGGGGACACGATCATGGAAACGGACCATAAAATCCATGATCAGGCATGGCGCGGAGCTACCTGGCAAGGAGCGAAAAACCATTATCGGTTGTTTTGTCAACAAGGACAAGGAAATCCTTTCTTTCTGCGGCATGGATAACTAACCCCTCTTTGACAGAGGAATACGAAACATTTCCACCACCATTATCTGGCCTATCGACCCTGCCGAAAGCGGCTACCTCTCTTTATTGCATCTTTGGGACCATTTCAATACAACGCGGACAAAGATCACATGAAGGAAGCGACAATACGGTTTATCGGCGTGTTACGGGGCGACATCACCGATCTTGCCGACACCCCGAAGATGTACACGGAATCCAGCCGCACGGGTACCCTTGAGATTTACCCGCAATACCGGGACGGCCTTGACGGTATCCAGGCGGGCAGGAAAATTGTGGTCCTGTTCTGGTTGCACAAGGCGGCCAGGGACGTCCTGAAGGTATATCCCCGCGGTGACAAATCCAGGGGCCTGCATGGCGTGTTTGCCACGCGCAGCCCAATGCGGCCAAATCCGATCGCGATATCCGAGTTGACGGTGACGGCAGTACACGACAATTTTATCGAGGTATCGGGCCTGGATATTCTTGACGGGACGCCGATTATTGATATCAAAAAGAAAATATGAGCAGAGTGCATCGTGGAAGAACAACCGGCAGAGCAGGACCAGCCCGCGTTTCAGACCGTTTATATCTTACTCCTGTCGCTGAGCCATTTTGTCCATGATGTCTATTCCTCCTTTCTCTCGCCCCTGCTGCCCCTTCTCATTGAAAAGCTTTCCCTAAGCCTCACTCAGGCCGGTTTTCTTGCCGCGGTCATGCAGTTGCCAGCCCTGATGAATCCGATATTGGGGCTGATTGCCGACCGGGTCAGTCTGCGATACTTCGTCATCCTTGCCCCCATGCTGACGGCGGTCCCCATGTCCCTGATCGGCCTTGCGCCCACCTATGGCGTTTTGCTGCTCCTCCTCTTTTTTGCAGGGATAAGCATTGCCCTGTTCCATGTCCCGGCGCCGGTGATGATCGCCAGGATGGCCGGGGCAAAAAAAGGGCGAGGAATGAGTTTTTTCATGACCGGCGGTGAACTGGCCAGGATGATTGGCCCGCTGGTTGCGGTGGCCGGAGTTTCTTTGCTTGGCCTGCGCGGTTTCTGGCCCATCATGAGTGTTGGCATGGCCACTTCCGGCCTGCTCTTTTACCGGTTTAAAAATGTGAATCTTTCGTTCCACAACAAAAAAAACAGGGCATCTCTGGCAACGACCTTTGCCCACATGCGCCATATCCTGATGCCCCTGGCCATGATCCTTGTTGCCAGAAGTTTCATGCACGGCTCTCTCACCGCTTTTTTACCGACCTTTATTCAACGCCAGAGCGGCAACATCTGGATGGGTGGTTTTGCCCTGGCCCTGTTTGAAGCGGCAGGCGTGGCAGGAGTGTTGGCGGCAGGCTCGTTGAGTGATTATCTTGGCAGGCGAAGGATGTTGCTGATTTCTCTGGTCTGCGCGCCGGTAACCCTGGCCGCATTTGTCCTGGGTGGTGGATGGATACGGGCAATGGCCCTGTCGGCAACGGGATTGATGCTGCTCTCGACAACTCCGGTCATGCTGGCCCTTGTTCAGGAGCATGCGGGCGACAGCCCTGCCGCTGCCAACGGCATGTTCATGATGACAGCCTTTGTCGCCAGATCAACGGTTGTGGTCCTGGTCGGGCTGATTGCCGATCATACCAACCTGGAGACAACATATCTTATCAGCGCCGCTGCCGGCCTGGCCGCAATACCGTTTATCTTCATGCTCCCAGGACGGAAACCATGATCCGATCATCTGGCCGGCCTTTTTTCTCCTGAGGTTAGCAATGCCACCTGGGCGAGCAGGGCAACCACGGCCGTATCCACATGCAGAATACGGGGCCCCATGGTAAAGGAATGAAATCCCCGGGTAATGAATTGGCTGCATTCATAGTCCAGAAATCCCCCTTCCGGACCAATGGCAAGCAGAATTTTTTTCCTTGCCGGCCCTGATGGTATCGTCCTGTTGTCAGCAGATGGAAAAGAAGAAAAAATCGTATCAAGGGAATATTCAGCCGTGGGATGGGCCAGTAATCCTGTGCCGGCAAGGGTGGGCAGGACATCCTCGATAAAGGGTTTGAACCGATGATGGATCAGAACCTCGGGCATGCCCGTGTCCATGGCCTGTTCCATGGCCTCAAGCAATATTTTTTCTATTTTCTCCGGAAACAGGACAGGGGTGTGGAAAAAAGATTTTTCCACCCGCCGGGTACGGATCAGATGAAATCTCTTTACTCCCAGGGTTGTTGCCTGTTTCAAAATCCGTTGCAGCATAATCGGCCGCGGCAGGGCAAGAATCAGTTCAATATTGGCCGGCCGTGGCGGCGGTGAGGACAGGCTAACCGCCAGATGGACCGATTCCCTGTCAATCCGGTTAATCACTGCTGTTCCGATCCGACCGTTCACCTCGCCGACCCGGAGTTGGTCGCCCAGGTCAAGACGCAGGACCGAGCGAATATGTTCAGCCCGGCGTCCCGACAAAACGACCCTGTCATCCTGGCGTTCATCGGCTGTAAAAAGCAGCAGGTTCATAGTGATAACTTTTTCCTTTGTTTCCTCTTTTTCAAGCAATATGTTATAAATCGCCCCGGAACATGAGACCGGGTGGCCGAAGTTTGCGAGGCCATCTTACGGGAGCCTTACTTTTTTCCGCTGGACAGTGTACCCTGGTACAATACACCTGATTGAACAAAAAAACGGCACGGGCCAGTCCCTTGCCTCCACCCTGCATACCTGTCGGCCCGTGCTATCAATATATACAATATTCTCGACATTTCTCGGCCTTCTTTTCCTGCCCGTGGCAGCGGCACTGGCCCTGACCAGGAAAAAATACCGGGGCCGCAGTCTGCAGCGTCTCGGTCTGACCCTGCCCTCCTGTCTACCGGCCCGACAACCAAAAAACCAGGAACCGGTCATATGGCTCCACGCCCTGTCTGTGGGCGAAGTTACCTCTGCCCTGCCCCTGGTCCGCGGTCTGCGAAAACAATATCCGGACGCCCGCCTCTATTTTTCCACCACAACCAGGACCGGCCAGCACACGGCCAGGCAGCTCTGCGGCCCCCTTGTCGATGCTGTTTTCTTTGCACCCTTTGACTTTTTTTTCAGTGTCCGGCGCTTTATCCATCTGCTGCAGCCGTCCCTGTTCATCCTTGTGGAAACCGATTTCTGGCCGGTCTGGCTTGGGCAGCTTAATAAAAGAAAAATTCCCTGCCTGCTGGTCAATGGCCGATTTTCCCTGCCGTCAATAACCAGGTACCGGCGGTTCGGATTTTTCTTCCGCCCCATGTTTGACTGTTTTCAACTCCTCTCCCTGCAGACCGCCCAGGACATGGAACATCTGCGGCAACTTGGAATTGCAGCGGCCAAGATGAAAAACCTGGGCAACCTGAAATTTGACGCCCGGTCGGAGAAAGATCCATCAACAGGGCCATCAATATACCGGTCCGATTTGGGAATCTCCACTCCGGGCCCTGTCCTGATCTGCGGCTCTACCCATAAAGGGGAAGAAGAACAGCTTTTT
>JALVAI010000461.1 GCA_027011235.1 Desulfobulbaceae bacterium | reverse complement strand
ATGGGTGTTGCTTTGCGCGGTACCTTCCTGATCGACAAGGAGGGTATTGTCCGGCACGCGGTCATCAATGACCTGCCCCTTGGCCGTTCCATTGACGAGGCCCTGCGCATGGTGGATGCCCTCAGGTTCCATGAAGAGCATGGTGATGTCTGTCCCGCCAACTGGCACGAGGGCGAGGATGCCATGACTCCGACCGCTGAAGGGGTTGCCGATTATCTGGCCAAACATGTTGACTGATCACGATAACACAGTTTGCCACGGCCCTTGCCCGTGGCAGGGAAAAAACCTATTTATTTACTCAACCAGGAGATCACACCATGACCAATAAAAACGAAATCTATAAATGCCCTCTTTGCGGAAATATCGTTGAAGTCCTGCACACCGGCGCCGGTGAGCTGGTCTGCTGCGGTCAGCCCATGGACCTTATGACAGAAAACACCGTTGATGCTGCCCAGGAAAAACATGTTCCCGTGGTCACCAGGGTTGACAACGGCTATAAGGTCAGTGTTGGTTCTGTTGCCCACCCAATGGAAGAAAAACACTGGATCGAGTGGATTGAACTTGTTGCCGACGGCAAGGTCTACCGTCAGAACCTTTCGCCGGGCGATGCTCCGGAGGCAACTTTCTGTGTCGAGGCATCAGAGGTCACGGCCAGGGCATACTGTAACCTGCATGGTCACTGGAAATCATGATCAAAATCAGTGCAGTGAAGGTTGTGTGCCAGGTAGGTTCCGTGTAATTAGCAGTTACCACGGGACCAACAACGTTCAACAGGTATAACCAGGAGATTTGTGTATGGCCAATCCCGAGGAGATGTACCAGTGTCAAACCCCCAACTGCGGATATATCTATAATCCGGACAAGGGGGACCGAAAGGGAAAAATCAAAAAAGGGACCGCGTTTGCCGATCTTCCAGATGAATGGCGTTGTCCTGTCTGTGGTGCAACCAAAGCCGCCTTTAAACCCCTTGCCGGTCCCGGTTCTGTCCGGGACGACAATGCATGATATTTAATTTTTTTAGGAGGATGTAAAGTGAAAAAGTATAGATGTCTCGTCTGTGGCTATGAGTATGATCCGGAGGCAGGTGATCCGGCAAACGGCGTTGAACCTGGCACATCGTTTGATGATGTACCTGATGACTGGGTCTGCCCTGTCTGCGGAGCCGACAAAGACGAATTTGAAGAGGCATAGTGACCACCCAGGCAATCACGCCGGCAAGCGGCGTGGTTGCCTTTTCCTGATATTGCAAGATGAACAGTATCTGATCTGTCCATCTTGCAATACCCGGAACATTTAAATTACCGAGAGATAGCCATGAAAAAAACAGTAATCTTTGCCTTTCGCGGTGACCCCATGTGTTTTATCCACGTCCTGCTCAACGGTCTTGATTGTAACGACAGGGGCATGGAGGGTAAAATCGTCATCGAGGGAGAGGCGGTCAAACTGGTCCCGGAAATGATCAAACCCGACCATTTTCTCCACCAGCTGTTTACAAAAGCACAGAAGCAGGGAATTATCGTTGGCGCCTGCCGCGCCTGCTCCAACAAGCTTGGCGTTGCCCAGGCAGTTACCGATTCCGGCATTGAACTCATTGGTGACATGTCAGGTCACCCTGCCATGTCCGACTACATTGACAGGGGATATAACGTTATCACCTTCTGAGCAAACAAAACCAGCAGAAACAGTCATAACCAGCCCGCTCCATAAATAACAAAAAGGGCTTTTGTCCTGGCTGTTTCATGTTAGTCCACCGATCATCCACAAGATCCATATATTTTTTCCCTGGATGGGGAAAATCGTAGAAAACAAGGAGGAAACACGTGAAACCGATTGAACTTGCTGAAAATGTCTATTGGGTTGGCGCCATAGACTGGCTTACCCGTGACTTCCACGGCTACTCGACCAACCGGGGAACGACCTATAACGCCTACCTGATAATCGATGAAAAAATCACCCTCATTGACACGGTGAAAAAGCCGTACCGCAATGAACTCATGCACCATATCCGCAACATCATCGATCCCGCCAAAATCGACTATATCGTTGTCAATCACGTGGAAATGGATCATTCGGGATCTCTGCCCGAGGTGGTGCAGGAGATCAACCCCGAAAAAATTATCTGTTCCAAAATGGGGCAAAAGGCCCTGCTCAGTCATTTTCACCAGGAGGACTGGCCCTATCACGTCATCAGCCCGGGTGAAGAAATCAGCCTTGGTGAAAAAACCTTAAGCTTCCTGGAAACACGAATGCTGCACTGGCCTGATTCAATGTTTACCTATGTCAAGGAAGACCAGATCCTCTTTTCCAGCGATGCCTTTGGCGAGCACCTTGCCACCAGCGAACGGTTTGACGATGAGGTCAACCTTGAGGTTTTGATGCATGAGGCAACCAAGTATTATGCCAATATTCTCACTCTCTACTCGCCGCTGGTGAAAAAGCTGCTGGCCAAGGTTGCGGAGATGAACCTCCCCATCAAGATGATCGCCCCGGACCACGGTGTTGTCTGGCGCACGCATATCGATAAAATTCTGGAGGCCTATGGCCGCTGGTGCGTCCACGAAGGCAAGGGTAACGCCCTGATCATCTACGATACCATGTGGGATTCCACCCGCTTGATGGCCAAGGGAATTGCCGAGGGACTGCAGGAGCAGGATATTCCCTATAAGATGATCAACCTGCAGGTCAACCACCGCAGCGATGTCATGACCGATGTGCTGGAGGCCAGCGCCATTGTCCTGGGCTGTCCGACGCTCAACAACGGCATGTTGCCGCGCATGGCCGGTTTTCTGATGTATATGCGCGGACTGCGGCCGACCAACAAGATAGGGGCTGCCTTTGGGTCCTATGGCTGGTCTGGCGAGGCCGTTAAACTGATGAACAAGGCCATGACCGAAATGAAATTCACCATCTGTCACCCGGGACTCAAGGTGCAGTATGTTCCGGAAAAGAGCAATCTTGACGAGTGTATCCAGCTCGGTAACACTATCGGCCAAACCCTGAAGGATTTTCTGGCAGGCAAGGAGATCAGCTCGGTTGAGGATATTATCTAAGTCATCAAGAAAACATCAGGAGAATAAATGAAAATAATTGTCGATAAAAATGTTGTTGAATTTCATCCGGAAACTCCGCAGGAAACAGCTGATATGGAGACCCTGTGGCGGGTGGTGGTCGACTGTGTCCAGGACTCGAAAAAGCTGGAACCAATCGGCGAGTTTATTCCGACCAAATCAAATATTGCCCGCTTTGTGATCGAAAACGTTCCCGGCGGCCAGACCCATTACAGCGAGGACACGGTAGATGAAGAATGCACGGTCTACTGCGCGATCTGTAACAAGTACGCCCACTTAAAACCAGGAGATTCGGTGCCCAACTGCTGCGGTCGGGAGATGGAAAAGCTCGACTAAGAAACGTATCCAACATAGCTCAATCAAAAAGGGGGGGCCGGCAAAAGCCGGTCCCCCCTTTTTTTTGTATCTTATTTAACGCCGTAACAGTCGTCTACAAACCGGCTATGGCACCGCCGGCAAGGTTGAGCAGTGAACCGGGCATCAGACCCAGATAGAGAATCAACAGGCCAAGGGCAACGGCCAGAGGACGCACATATACCGGCAACGACAGTGGTTCTTCCTCCTCCCGGCCGCCGACCAGGGAAATTTTAATCACCCGCAGGTAGTAGAAGCTCCCGAGCAGGGTGTTGAGGACAGCGGCAAGTACCGGCCAGAAATATCCGGCCTTCCAGACGGACATGATCAGAAAAAGCTTGCCGGTAAAACCAGCCATGGGCGGCAGTCCGGCCAGGGAAATAAAGGTGACCGCCAGCATGATGGCAAGGCTTGGCGACCGTTTCCACAGGCCGCGCAGGTTTTCCAGGGGAATATCATGCTCATCTCCTGCCACCTCGATGGCAACCAGAAAGGCGGCCAGGGTCATAAGCGCATATACGGCCCCGTAAAACAGGGCAGCCTGCAGCCCGCCGTTACCGGGAGCCAGTAATCCGAGCATAATATAACCGGCATGGGAGACCGCCGAATAGGCCAGCAGCCGTTTCAGTTCATTCTGGGCCAGGGCCATCAGGTTACCCAGGGTCATGGAGAGAATGGAAAGGATGGTCAAAACCGGAACCAGACCGTCCATTCCCATGAACATGGAAGAAACCCGCACCAGAAGGGCCACGGCGGCGAGCTTGGGAAGAGCGGCAATAAAGGCCACCACCTCAACGGCGGCGCCAGCATAGACATCCGGGGCCCAGAAATGAAAGGGGAAGGCGGCAAGCTTGTACAGCAGACCGGCCATAAACAGGATGACGCCCAAAATGGCCATGGGATCATCGAGATGGTTGGCAATGGCGGGGATGATATCGGCAAAAAAGGTGGAACCAAAGGCGCCGTACATATAGGTGATGCCGTAAAGCATAAAGGCCATCGACACAGCCCCGAACACCATGTACTTGGCAACCGACTCAAACTGAAATCCCAAACCTTTCCGATAAGAGGCAACAATAAACAGGGGATAGGAAGAAATCTCCAGGCCGATGAACAGGGTCAGCAGCTCGGTTGCCCCGGTAACGATCAGAAGGCCCAGGGTGCCGATGGCAACAAAGAAGAAAAACTCACCCGTCTTTTCCTGGTCGGTCTGGCGAAGCCTGCCGGCAATAACACAGGCAAGAAGAAAGGAGGCGCAGATCAGGAAACTGAAAAAACGGCTGAACCCATCCACCATAAAGGCGCCATGGAAAAAGCTGTGCTGTTCGTGCAGACTGACAAGATTGGCAAGGGTTGCCGCAACCCCGAAACCAACGGCCCAGGGAAATATTTTTTTATAGTCAAACAGGGCGCAGCCAAAGAAAAATAATGCGGCTATACTGATTATAATTTCGGGTAATATACCGTTAAACATCTATCGTCCTCTTGTTATCTGTTGTCAACCGGACCTGGAATTATAAATCCTGATGCGGGCCTTGCCTGCAACCCAAGTCTGTAGGGGAGGCTTCAGCTGCCCTGGGGAAACCATTCCAGATAAAAGAACGCTTTTCTCAGGCGAATAAATTCGCCCCTACAGAACATGCAACAATTATGTTCCATGTGCAATATAACGAGACAACCGGTTAAAATAACTATTTTTTCTTTATAAAATTTTCTCAGAGTCTACGCTTACCTGTTTTTTATGACAGGAATTAAGGAGTAGGGTACTAATTGAGAAAACCATGCAGCGAATGACTGATCATTGCCGCAACATCAATGCTCTTTTCCATGGGTAGTCTTGTTATAATCGCCTCCAGCACAGGATTCATTATCCTGAGCAGCGGCGCCGGGTAAAATCCAAACAGGACCACCAAGAGGGCCGGCGGCAGCAGGCTGGCCCATTCCCTGAGATTAATGTCACGGGCAAGCTTCGGGTCCCCGCCCTTGCCCCAGGTCACGGTGAGAAACATCCGGAACATATAGGCGGCGGCAATCAGGGCGCCG
>JALVAI010000460.1 GCA_027011235.1 Desulfobulbaceae bacterium | reverse complement strand
TGGCTAAGTAAAAACACAGATATACAAGGAGTAGTGTTCTGTGGCGGGTCTTGACTATACATGTAGTATGTCGAGAATCGCCACAGGACACACGACGCAGTAGATCGAAGTTTTTACGACGCCATCAATAGTTACACTTGTTCTTTTAACTACCGGACAAGGAAGGTTCAAGTTTCTCCATGACCGAATCATCAAGCGACCGAAAGTGGACATCGGTCTGGGGAAAGGGAATCTCGATTCCGGCGCTAGAAAATTCAGACTCTATATCCTGGTTGAGTTCACTGAGAACCAGCCTGCGATCGGTAAATTCAGCAATCCAGACCCGCAGCTCAAAGTTAAGGGAACTGTCACCAAAGGAAAGAAACAGGGCCCTGGCCTTGGGATGATTCAGAACCATGGGATTATTTTCCGCACACCCCTGTAAAATTTCAATGACTTTGGCAATGTCAGTGCCGTAAGCGACCCCCACGGGCACCTTGACCCGTATATGCCGGTCGGCAAGCGTCCAGTTGGTTACCTGGGTGGTAATGAGATCCGAGTTGGGAATAACAATGTCCGCATTGTCAAAGGTCCGTACTACAGTGGCCCGAAGGCCAAGTTTTTTCACCTCGCCCATTTCATCGCCAATCTGAATCATATCACCGACCTTGAGCGGCCGCTCAAAGAGCAGAATGAGCCCGCTGGCGAAATTATTGACGATTGCCTGCAGACCAAAGCCAATACCAACACCAAGGGCGCCGCCAAGGATGGCAAGTTTATTGAGCTGGACCCCAAGGACCCTCAACAAAACAAGAAAACCCACAACCATGACGGCATAATGGACAAGGCGGGTAATGGAAAGCTGAACTCCGATCTCGGCCCCATAACGCGGCAGGACCTCCTGCAGCAACAGGGCCTGCAGCATGCGTGACAAGACCATGGAACCATAGACAACCAGAAGCACCATCAAAACATAGCCAGGGGTTATATCAAAACCGCCAATGGAGATCTTTATATTGGCAAGAGTTGCCGCCGCATCATAAATGGTTGGATAAATCTGCCAGTTGACCAGGGAAACAAGGAAAAACAAAATAATATAGAACAGGGACAATGCCGGAACACACTGCCGGGCCAGAACCGTTGAATTTTTTTTCAGAATCCCCAGCGGTACCCGGTAAAAAAACAACTCCAGCAAACCCTGACTGAAGAGAAATAGAAACCAGAAATCCAGGGCCGCAATAACGCTGTACAAAAAAGAGCTGAACAGATACAGGGCGATGCTGCCGTACCCCATGCCCTCGGCCACAACAATGGCAACGCTGAATCCGCCGGCAAGATGCAGAAGAAGAAGATTAACCCCTGAAAGTTTTCCACAATAGCGAAAAACAATATTGAGATACCAGCCCACGCCGAAAAAACATATGATAAAAATATAAATATGAACAAAAACGGTGGGAACATGGCAGATTTTCAGCAGGTGGGAAAGAATAAGAACCCAGGCCATGGGCAGCAGAAGATAACGCCGCAGCCAGCTGTCCACCAGGATACCGGACAGACGAATTATCATGCCGATAGTGATAACTGACAGTATTCCGTTGACATATGTTGTCAGGTTATGGGTTGAAAAAACCGTTGTTGCCAGCAGAAAAAGGGAGAGAAAAACAAAAAGTGCAGTGGCGACCGGTCGGCGGCTGAACGAAAACCAGCGGTTCGAAGGCTCAACCAGTCGACCGCTGATAGAGATGCCCATGGCAAGCAGGGCGACAAGGGCAACGCTGAAAAAAATGATCCAGAGATGACCATGGATGGACCGGATAACTGACTGAATCACCTTGTTGATATTGTCCCGGATTATCAGGACCTGTTCAAACCTGATCCGCCGGTAAAAACGTTGCGAGAAAATAGATGGTGCGGTTTGTTCAAAATGGACCCCGCGGGCATCGGCAATGAGATGATTCAGTTCTGTCTTCAGCTCGTAGAGCCGTACATCCTCAGAGGCGAGTTTTCTGCTCAATGTAACCAGGCTGGCCAGACGGGTCTGCAGTTGTTCCAAGGCCCCGTTAATGGTTGCAAAGAGGTTCTTTTTCCTGACAAAAACAAGCCGGGCGCTCTGGTCGTCCTTTTCCCGTTTGTGCCACTGCTCAAGAAGCGTTTTTTCATCCAGCCAGGATTTCCGTGCTTTACTGAGCAACCGAAGTGATTTGTTGACCCGGTCCTGGAGTTTTTCCAGCCGACGGTTGGTGATATCAAGCCCGGCGGCGATATTGGCCAGTTGACTGTAATCCAGTGAGGGATTGGTCCTTTCCCTGTGTATTTGCCAGGAAAAATCATCTATTTCCTTTTCCAGCGCCGGCAGTTGTTTGTCAATAGTCTTGACATCAACGACTTCGGCAAACAGTTGCTGCAGATCGATGAGCCGCTTGGGCAACTGGTTGATGTGGGTGTTGATATCAACAAGGGTAGGAGCAGCCGTTTTTGCAGTATCAACCGACGCCGGTTTCTCGTCTCCGGCTGGAAATTTGGCCTTCGATTCAGGGACCAGGCTCCCAAGAGCCGCTGTCTGCAGGAAAAAGAAAAGAGCAATGGAGAAAAAAACCGGCAAAGGAATTGGCTTTTTCCTCATTGCTCTTTTTCCCTGGACCATTGCTACCTGCTATCAGTGTATTTTTCCGCAACACTTCTTGTATTTTTTACCGGAGCCGCAGGGACAGGGCGCGTTGCGGCCGACCTTTTCCCCGCTGCGGCGGACGGGTTTGCGGGCGGCCTCATCCTCGCCACCTCCCGATGCCCGTCTGGCCATCTCCAGCTCACGTTCCTTTTCCCGGCGTCGCTCCTCTTCCAGCCGTTCCAGCTCATCTTCCCGCACAAGCTGAATTCTCATCAAGGTGCCGACCGTCTGTTCCTTGACCGATTCGATCATATTCATGAACAGATCAAAGCCCTCTTTCTTGTATTCATCAAGGGGATTTTTCTGCCCATACCCGCGCAGACCGATTCCCTCTTTCAGATGGTCCATATTGAGCAGATGCTCTTTCCAGAGGGTATCCACCATCTGCAGCAGAACCATCCGCTCAAGATGGCGCATCTGGTCAATGCCGTTTTGTTCCTCCTGCCGCCGGTATTTTGCTTCAACCTCGGCCTCGAGCTTCTCAAGCAGGGTTTTCGAGTCCAGATCGGTGCGCTCGGTCTTGTTCCAGGCAAGGTCAATGTTGAACAGTTCGGACACCCGGTTGAAAAACCAGTCCCAGTCCCAGTCTTCCGATGGTGTTTTTTCATCGGCAACGCCCTGGACAACGCCCTGCACCAGGTCGCTGATCATGTCCTCGATGATCGGCTTGATGTTGTCACCCTGCAGCACCTCACGCCGCTGGGAGTAAATCACCTCGCGCTGCTTGTTCATGACATCGTCATACTCAAGCAGGTGCTTGCGAATATCAAAGTTATGCCCCTCCACCTTGCGCTGGGCGTTTTCGATGGCCTTGGAGATCATGGAATGCTCGATGGGTTCATCCTCTTCCATGCCCAACTTGTCCATGATACCGGACAACCGCCCGGACCCGAAAATACGCAACAGGTCATCTTCCAGGGACAGAAAGAATCTGGACGATCCCGGATCGCCCTGGCGGCCGGAACGACCGCGCAACTGATTGTCAATACGACGGCTCTCATGCCTGCTGGTGCCGAGGATATGCAGCCCGCCCACCTCGCGCACCCCCTCTCCCAGCTTGATGTCCGTTCCGCGACCGGCCATGTTGGTGGCAATGGTTACCTTGCCCTTCTGGCCTGCCTGGGCAACAATCTCCGCCTCCCGCTCATGCTGCTTGGCATTAAGGACCTCATGGGGAATTTTTTCCTTTGTCAACATCTTGGATATTTTCTCCGAGACGTCAATGGATATGGTGCCCACCAGAATCGGCTGTCCCTTTGCATGCAGCTCTTTTATTTCCTTGACGATATTACGATATTTTGCCCGCTCGTTCTTGTAGATGACATCAGGGTAATCGACCCGGATCATTTCCCGGTGCGTTGGAATGACGACCACATCAAGGTCATAAATCTTTTTAAACTCGGCTGCCTCGGTATCAGCGGTACCGGTCATGCCCGCGAGTTTGTCGTACATACGAAAATAGTTCTGAAAGGTGATCGAGGCCAGGGTCTGATTTTCCTTTTCGATCTTTACCCCTTCCTTGGCCTCCAGGGCCTGGTGCAGTCCGTCTGAATACCGGCGACCCTCCATGGTCCGACCGGTGAACTCATCGACAATCACCACCTGACCGTTTCTCACGATGTAGTCAACATCCCGCTGAAAGAGGACGTGGGCCTTCAGGGCCTGGTTGACATGATGAAGAACGTTGATGTTGGCCGGATCATAGAGATTGTCCACCTTCAGCAGTTCTTCGGCAAGCTGTACTCCTTCATCGGTCAGCATGGCCTGGCGGTCCTTTTCCTCCTTGGTGTAATGTTCACCTTCCTTGAAATGTTTCATGATCCGGTCCACCTTGATATACATGTCCGTGGACATTTCAGCCGGACCGGAAATGATAAGCGGGGTCCTGGCCTCATCGATGAGGATGGAATCAACCTCGTCGACAATGGCATAGTTGAACCCGCGCTGGCAGAAGTCGGCCAGATCAAACTTCATATTGTCCCGAAGATAATCAAAACCGAATTCATTATTCGTTCCATAGGTCACATCCGCGGCATAGGCCTCCCGGCGGGCGTCATCATCCATGTCATGGACGATGGAACCGGTGGTCAGGCCGAGAAAACGATACACCTGCCCCATCCATTCCATATCACGGCTGGCCAGGTAATCATTGACCGTGACCACATGCACCCCCTTGCCGGACAGGGCATTGAGATAGACCGGGGCCGTTGACATCAGGGTTTTTCCTTCACCGGTCTTCATCTCCGCGATCATGCCCCGGTGGAGAACAATCCCGCCGATGAGCTGGACATCATAATGGCGCTCACCAAGCACCCGCTTTGCCGCCTCCCGCACCACGGCAAAGGCCTCGGGCAGGAGATCATCCAGGGACTCGCCCTGGTCGATTCTCTCTCGAAATTCCGTCGTCTTGCCGGCAAGCTCCTGATCTGATAGCGGCGTGACCGTTTCTTCCAGATCATTTATCCTGGCCACAATCTGCCGCATCTGTTTTATGGTTCGATCGTTCTTGCTGCCGAAAACCTTGGTTAACACCTTACCTATCATCGTTTATCTCTCCAGCAACAGGGCGTATCCCTGATTGTTTTTTTCAGTTTTCACAGGTACCGTTGTCCGGGCACTGGTTCCGTTTTTTGCCGAAAGTCCAGATCAGTGATTCTTCATCGCAATCGGGAAACTTGGGGCAATGCAGACAGTCACTCCAGATCTTGTGGGGCAGTTCCCGTTTATCTATATCAATAAACCCTAGTTTTCTAAAAAATTCCGCCTGGTAGGTCAAGACAAAGACCCGGCTGATCTCCAGGCTGTTTGCCTCATCCAGGCAGGAACGGACCAGTCGGGCGCCGATAC
>JALVAI010000459.1 GCA_027011235.1 Desulfobulbaceae bacterium | reverse complement strand
GCGTATCGGCCAGAGGACGTCCGTTGACAAAAATCTTTTTATTTCTGATCATTACGGTGTCCCCGGCAACCGCGATCACCCTTTTGATGTAATCAAGCCTGGGGTTTTTGGGAAACTTGAACACAACAATGTCCCCGGGCGCGGGATTTTTCACAGGGACAAGGATCTTGCCTGAAAAGGGAACTTTGATTCCGTAGATAAACTTGTTGACCAGCAAATGGTCCCCGATCTGCAAAGTGGGCAGCATGGAACCGGAGGGAATTTTAAAGGCCTGCACGATAAATGTGCGGATAAAAAGCGCCAGAACCAGGGCAATAACAAACGTCTCGGCAATTTCAACAAAGGTAGAACCTTTTTCCGATTTTATAAATTTTTCCATAAGCCCTGTCTGTCATAGGGGACGGCTTTTACAACGAAAACTGGCTGGAGACTACTTGAAAAAAAAAAAAATCTCAAGGGAACAATAGAAAAAGCGGGAAGGGCTCAAATAGTCCGGATACACAAAATAAGGCATTTCAGAAAGATAGCGTACAACATGTTGTATACAAAAAAGTAATTTGCCAGCTATCTCATTGTTTTTTAAGCAAGAAAAAAACTAAAAAAAAGGGGGACCCTTCTTGACAAATGTTTTTTTTTATGACCTAAATACATACAGACCAATAAATTGAACTTTCTCTCATCTTACCAGGTTTTGTTGTCCGACTTCGGGCAAAACCCCTGCGTCACAGGAAGAAACATCTTATGGCAAAAAAAGAACAACTGGTCACCGGGGTAGATATCGGATCCGCTGCCGTCAAAGTATGCAAGTTACAGAAGACGGGCAAGGGATACACCATCATGGCCCTTGGCAGTGCCGCTCTACCCGAGGGTTCGGTTGAGGATGGAGTACTGCAGGAGCCCGAGGAAGTCGGAAAAACCATTGCCACCCTTTTTAGTAATCTCAAGATCAAAAACAGCAAAGTCGGTATTTCCATCTCCGGTTATTCGGTAATCGTCAAAAAGATCAACCTCGAGGTCATGGAGGAAGAGGATCTGGCGGAATATATCACAAGCGAGGCGGAACAGTATATTCCCTTTGATATTGACGAGGTATATCTCGATTTCCAGGACCTTAAAACCAACGGCGAACACGGGGAGCGAACCGATGTCATGCTGGTTGCTGCCAAAAAAGACGTTATTGACGATTACCTCGACATGCTGCAGGAGCAGAAACTTAAACCGGTTCTCGTTGATGTCGACGGTTTTGCCCTGGAAAATATCTGGGAAACCGCGACCGGAAGCAGCGACAACGTGGCCCTTATCGATATCGGCGCATCCAAAATGAACATAAATATCCTGTGCGACGGCGCATCGGTCCTTGCCCGTGATGTTGTTGTTGGCAGCGATCAGTTGACCGAACAACTGGCAAACGCCCTTGATGTGGATTTTGAGGAGGCGGAAAAGATAAAACTAGGCCTGATACCCGTTGAAGAACAGCAGAAAGAGGTGGAGGAAATTTTCAACCAGACCTGTACCCAGTGGGTCCTGGAGATGAAAAAGGCCATTGATCTGTACATGGCCAATCACCCAGACAAGCCTCTGAGCCGTCTTGTTCTCAGTGGCGGTGGTTCCAAGGTCAACGGACTGCTCTCCTTCATCGAACAGGAAACCGGCCTTGAGGTCATTTCCTTCAACCCGTTTCAACATATGAATTTCAACAGGAAAAAGATAGACCCGGATTATATTGAAGCCATTGCGCCGGAGATGGCCATCGCGGCCGGATTAGCAATTCGGCCCGCTGATTTTTGAAATTATGATACGCATAAACCTACTCCCTGTCCGGGAAATCAAACGAAGGATTCGGGCCAGGCAGCAAATCACCTTCTTTGTTCTGGGCCTTATCGCCCTTCTGGTTTTTCTTGGTCTTGCCGGTTTTTTACAGGCAAACAAGGCCAGCCGCCTGCAGCAGGAGCTGACCAGAATAAAACAGGAAAAACAACGTTATGCAAAGGTGTTAAGAGAGATAAAGAAATTAGAAAAAGATAAAAACCTGCTTGAAAAACAGATTGCTATCATCCACAAGTTAAAATCCGAATCTTCCCTGACCGTCCACATCCTCGATGAAGTTGCCAATCGCACCCCGACAAAACGGATGTGGCTGACCTCGCTGTCCCAAAAGGGAAATACCCTCAAATTGAAAGGCATGGCCCTGGACAACCGGACAATCGCCGGCTACATGGAAAGCCTCAAACAATCGCCTTATATCAAAACGGTCAATCTGGCAAATTCCTCGTTAAAAAAATTTGCCGGCAAGAACCTGAAAGCATTTTCCCTGTCCTGCACCATCGGGATGCCGAAAAAGGATGAAAAGAAAAAACAGGCTGCCGCAACGCCGAGAAAGATAGGGAGAGGCCAGGCATCAGCTAAGGAGCAGGCAGACAAAAAGCTGAAGAATTTCGCCCGGGCAATGCATGTCACTCCCCGTGAGGACCAGGAAAAATTCATATCCCAGCAAAGCAAATAACAGATCAGCGCCATGGCCTCAACGACAGCAGCAAATAAATTCGATACCTTTCTCGATGAGAAATATATACCGCTTTCAACAAAGGCGAAACTCGCCATTGTTGTCATTGCAGTCCTTATCCCGGTGCTCCTGTTCTACTTTCTCTATTTCAAAACAGAGGCTCAAAAGATCGACAACCTGAACAGGCAGATCGTTGCCGCCCGCAAGGACCTCAACAGGGCCCGCAAGGCCGCGCGTAATCTGCCCAAATACAAGGCGGAGATAGAAAAGACCAGGAAAAAATTTGAGGAAGCCGCGGTTGTACTCCCTAAAACCAAGGAGATCCCCAACCTGTTACGCTCCATTTCAGACCTTGGCAAGGGAGCGGGCCTGGATTTTCTCTCGTTTAAACCGGGCGCTGAGAAACAAAAGGATTTTTACGCAGAAATTCCGGTGGATATTTCCATCAGGGGTCCCTACCACAATATGGGATTTTTTCTTGATCAGGTGAGCAAGCTTGACCGCATTGTATCGGTCAACAACATCTCCATGGGATCGCCCAGAAAAGAGGGCGGCGAGATGCTCTTAAGTTCAAAATGCCGTCTGGTCACCTATCGGTTTACCAATACCCAGGCGAAAAAGTCCAACAAGAAAAAGAAGAAAAAGAGATAACAGCGACCAGGATTTTTCGTCATGTTTGCAAAAACCTTTCAATACAGCATCTGTTTTTCCCTGCTCATCTGCGGAGGAATGTATCTGCCTGCCCAGGCCAAAAAGCCGCCGGCTGATGTGCTGGAACCGGCAAACCCCCTGCTTGACCTGACCGAAGACAACAGCAGCCAGCCCTTTGCATATGTCCTGGAGGGCCGGCCGGATCCCTTTGTGCCCTTTATTACAAAAAAGGCCTCAACTCCCAAGCTGAATCCGGATGAAATCATTGACGAAGATGTGGAACTCACCGGCATGCGACAGTTTGAGCCGGGACAGTTGCGGCTGGTGGCAGTCCTTGAAACCGGAAAGAAAAAAATTGCCATGGTTGAGGATGTGACCGGCAAGGGATACATACTCAACGAGGGCACTCCTATCGGTAGACACGGGGTTGTCAGCAAAATCAACCTGCAGCAGGTGATCATTACTGAAACTGCTCACACCCGCGCCGGAAAAGAACTTAAAAACACCATTGTTATGCGTCTGAACAAAGAGGGAGAACAATAGATATGTATCATTTTTCTTTACCAGTGCAACAACGGCTTCATCGACCTCTTTCGTACAGCCTGTTCCTCTGTTTTCTCTGCATGCTTGTTGGGTCGTCCGCACTGGCAGGTGACCAGGCCGGGAAAGAAAAAAACTCAATTACGGCCATTGAAAGCACAAGAAATGCAGAAAATGTAATTATCACCCTCAAGGGAACTGCGACACCCAACTATACGGTGTATGAACTGTTCAAGCCGGCCCGCATAGTTGTGGATGTTGCGGACGCTATCATTGCCAAGGGATTTGTTCCCAAATTACCACCTGGTAATCTGGTACAGTTGGAGACCAGCACAATCAGTGACACAAAACCTCCCCTGAGCCGTTTCACCTTCACCCTGCCGGAATCGCGCCAATTCAGCGTGGTCGACAAGGGAAACAATATTATCCTCACCATTAATGACGGTGGCAAAAAAGGATCCAGGGCGGTCGCAAAGACAGCGCATACTTCCATAGCTATCAAGGAGATGAAGGTGGTAACCAACCCCGGAGAGACCAGGGTACAACTTGTCGCCTCCGGAAAACTTCCCTCCTATCACTACGATGTTCTGGAAAAAAATGGCAGTGCGCCTCCGCGCCTGGTCCTTGATGTCAACAATGTTACCGGTGATACCCTTGTCAGCAAACGGCACGTAGGGACCTCGCTTGCCGATATTCGGGTTGCCAGCCGGGGAAGCGGCCTCCGTTTCGTCCTTGATTCGGCAACCGACACCCTTTTTCCCTTCCAGGTCACCCCTCTGAAAAACGGCCTGGAAATCCGTATCCAGGAAACCTCCACCGGAAAGGCCCAGGAAAAAGATGATCTCAGCGCCCTTATTCAACAGAAGAAGGCAATAGAGAGTCAACTGCCCACCGTTGATGCCTCCACGGAAAAGGCGGAAACAATTAATGCCGAATCCGTTGCCTCCTCGATGAAAGATGCCTTTAATTTTGCTGGCTACAACAAGGAACGCATCACCGTTGATTTTTACAAAATTGATCTGCACAATGTCTTCCGGCTGATCCGTGAAGTCAGCAAGATGAATATCATCGTCGATGACTCCGTTTCCGGCTCTCTTACCCTGGCCCTTGATGATGTTCCCTGGGATTTTGCCCTTGATATTATCCTCAACTTAAAAGATCTGCAAAAAGAAGAACGATTCAATACCATTGTTATTCATCCCAAAAACAAAAAATTCACCTGGCCGCAGACCGCTGAAAATAATCTGAGCTTTGAAACAGACGAGAAGGTGGCGGAGCAGGAAGCCATTCTCATCCAGCAGCAGATGAATATTCCCAAGACCGTGGTCGAGGCAAAGCAGCATATAGCCAAGGCCCGTGCCTTTGAGAAAAAGGATGAATATGAGATGGCCATTGCCCAGTACGATGCCGCCTTTGCCAAATGGCCCACCAACGCCAAGCTGGCATCCAAGATCGCATCCACCTATCTGGTCCGATTGAGGCAAAATGCCAAGGCCCTGTATTACGCCAAAAAAGCGCTTAAAATCGACCATAAGCTGTATGCCGCCGCCCTGACCGCAGCCATTGCCTCGGCCAATATGCAGGAGATGAAACAGGCCCAGCACTATTTTGACCTGGCGGTCCGGGGGAAAAAACCTCTGAAAGAGGCCCTGCTCAGCTATGCCGCATTTTCCGAGCAGCAGAAGCATTATCCTGAAGCCCTCAAGCTCATCAAACGATACGAGACACTCTATGGCGACAATCTGGACTCCATGATCAGTCGGGCCCGTATTCTTGACAAAGAGGGGAAGCATGCGGACGCGACCGAAGAATATAAAAAG
>JALVAI010000458.1 GCA_027011235.1 Desulfobulbaceae bacterium | reverse complement strand
TCATTAGAACAGTGGACTTTACCATCCACATAATCAAAGATGTCCTTGAATGGATCAAGGAAGGGGTAGAGTTCGAGATTGTTGATAAATTCCTGTTTAAGCAAAACAATTGGCTCTGATTTTGTTTTTTTTCGTACCAGCACTGTAAAGTGATGCAAAAACTCTTCCAGGGCCCGGTCCAGATCGGAAACCAGGACATTTGTTCCCGGAATATTGCTTGGCGGTGGCGCATTTCTTGGGTCACGCAGTTGTTCTTTCTGAAAATGACCGATGGAAAAGAGGGCCGGTGTTGATTGCAGCAGCTGGAGCAGCTTGTTGTAACTCTCATCCGATGAGTCGAGGCCGCCTTTTCCCCACGAATAGGATCCTCCAAGTCGTTTCCCCTTGTGCAGAAACAACAGGGCTCTTTCCCTGCGACCTATGAGTTTTACCCTAACAAAGCCAAAAATTTTTTTTGCATTTAAACGAAAAATCAAGTCCGGCAATCGGATATCAATGGATTGCAACTCTTTTTGCGCCCTTTTAAAGGGCGGCATCTGGCCCCAGAAGAAAATAGCATTTGGATCAAGGGAATAAACGGTGACGGAAAAGTTGGTTGTCGTTAGCGACTGCAAGACAGGGGCCATGTCCCTGGTCGTGTAGGCCTGCTCCCCGTTTTTCTGGATAACGCCACGAATAACTTCATGTTCATCAAAATAGACAAGGACCTCCTGGCCTGCGGATTGACAGTAAAGACAGCCGGAGCCTATTTCACCCTGTAAGTGCTCAACAAATCTGTCAATGGACAGATAGTAACTGTTGAGTCCGCTCAGATATGGAGGTTCTTCCGGGATAAGCATAAAAAACAGGTTCCTGTAATGTAACGTATTTACATTTCGTTATTCAATGATTTTACGCATTATATCATAATCGGCATCTGATGCTGAAACAAAAGAGGTCAATCCCATGGCCTGCAGGACTTCGCTGTTCCGGGGCAGTTTGAGAATCGCCTTCTGAAGGGAATTCTTCACCTCCTGCGGTAGATTTTTATTGACCGAAAAGGCCCAGTTCGGAAGCCATGCCGTCTCTTTGATGGAGACAATGGAGCCCGGCACGATAAACTGGTCAGCCTTGTGCAGTGCTGATTCACGGATAAAACCGGCATCAACATCACCAATACTCACGGAGATGATGACATTTTCCTGCCGGTTATCGGCCGCAACACTGAGCTGACAGTCCTTGTCGACATCGATCCCGTGTTGCCGGAGGGTCAGTTTCTGGGAAAGATACCCGCCGGCCGATGTCTTGCCGACAATCATGATATTTTTTCCCTTCAGGGCGGATACTTTGGTAATGCCGGAATCGGGCCTGGTAATAATAATTCCACGAAACCTGTCGCCACCCTTTCCCTTGACCGCCTTGGCAATAACCTCATGGGCGGATGACACATTAACATAGACCAGGGGGTTTTCATAGCCGATGGCAATGTCTCCCTTCAGAAGCTTCATCTCGTAATCGGTAAAGTTATCCGTCATCACAGGTTTGATGACAAGTCCGGTCTGTTTACTCAGATAATCGGCCAGCGGCGTCATCATAGCGGTTAATTTTTCAGGAAAATATCGAGGCAGGATGGATATTTTATATTCCTGGGCAAAAACAGAGGTGCTCAATAAAGAACAGAAAAGCAAGATAAGGATAATGGATTTTTTCATTGTATGGTGCGTAAAAGATTCTATGGATTGTAATATTGAAACTGTACTATGTTGATGGCGTCGTAAAAACTTCGATCTGCTGCGTCGTGAGGCCCTGGTGCGATTCGCAGGTATACTACAGGTATAGCTGGCATCAGCCCTCGGAACACTACTCTCCAGAGTTCGAAGATTACCTTGACTCGATGTTTTTTACTCAGCCATTTTTGAAAAAACTTGGACTTTTTTACAAATTCGTCATATGTCGGGACCCTGGCATAACCAGCTCAGCTTGATGGCTCCGGTAAAGAAGAGGCCAGTGGCAGACCGGCTGCCCTGCGTATGACATCATAATCACTATCCTGGGCTGGCCGAAACTTTTTGAGGCGTAATGCCCTGAGAACCGGGCTGTTATCAGGAATTTCCTGTATGGCCCTAACTATTTTTTTCTTGTCGGCCGCGGCCATACCACGTTTTACCGAGAGTGCCCAGTTGGGCAGCCAGGCCGTATAGGCCAGGACCCGAATGGAGCCGGCAGGCACAAATTGATCGACCTTATGGAGGGCTGATTCACGAATAAAGCCGGCATCCACATCACCGGTAAACACGGAAAAGACAACATTCTCCTGTTTGTTTTCAGGCGCCTCCTCAAGTTGACATTCTTTAGTAATATCAATGCCTTTATCAAGCAAGGAAAGTTTCTGTGAAAGATAACCACCAGCGCTGGTATAACTGACAATGGAAATTTTTTTTCCTTTCAGGTCGGTCAACGAGTGCAGGGGGCTATCTTTCCTTGTAACAATAATCCCCCGAAATTTATCACCGTTTTTCCCCTTTACCGCCATAGCTACGGCTTCGTGGGCCTTGGAGGCCAACACATAGATATAGGGATTTTCAAATCCGATGGCAACTTTTCCACTGATCAGTGCCTTTGTATACTGATCAAAGGTCGAGGTCATGGTCGGGCTGATATCCAGTCCGGTTTTGTTTTTCAAATAATCGACCAGCGGAGTTATTCTCTTGTAAATTTCCTCGGTCGAATATCGAGGCAGCATGGAAAGCTGATAGCCGGCTGCCCTTGTCTGATGGGTGGCTGCTAGAAATACACCACAGGTAAGGAGAAGAATAAACAGTTTTATACGTAACATGATCTGGCCCTCTTATTTTTTCAAACGATCCATGGCAGCCTTTACCGAGTATCGCATTCGCTCAAAGGCGACGGCAAGTTCACGCATCTCTCGAGGACCACGCGGGGTAATACTCAAATCCATCTCACCCAGGCTGATCCGGTTTGCCATGTCCGTCAGCTGACGGGTGGGTTTGGTAATCGAACGGGTCAGAAGCAGGAAGATAATAAATCCTACCAACAGTACTCCTCCAACCAGGGAAAGGGTCAGGGGCGAGAACAGAACATTGCGGATAGCATTATCTATTTCCGATACATAGACAGCGACATGCACTTCACCTTCCTTGTTGGGCAAACCAATAACATGGTCAAACACGGTCTGTCCGCCAACTGAAATCTGTTTGCTGTTTTCCTTCATTCCCGGTGGAAGAGCATTGGCAGTGAGAATGGATTTGGGAAAACCTTTTTTCTTGACATCCATGACGAATTGCCGGTCAAACCTGTTCAAATCACTGAAAAAACCGGCGATGACAATGCCTCGTTTATTGGTCACCGCAGCATAGGCCACTCCTGGTAAGGTGCTGGTACGCTGGGCCTCCTTGTTGACCTGCAGGTAGTTGCGTACAAGCAACGGCTTCTGAATAACTCCGGCAAAGGATTGGCCAATGGCAATGGTACGCAGTTCTATCTGCTGATTGATGATCTCCGGGATATACTTGAGATACAGATAGGCAAAGGTCCCGCTGATAACAAAAAAACCAGTGACCAGTGTCAAAAAGAGATAAGCGCTGATGGGCCACCCTTTGCTCACTCCTGTTGTCGTGGTCCCCTGGCCACCCTGGGAGGCAGGACTCTGACTCATCCCCTGGTTGCCTCCAATGTCAGGATCGGATTTCATCTGAGATCCTTTGATGTCAGCGGATTCCTTAATGGATTCAACGTTTTTCTGTGGCTTTTTGACAACAATAATATGGCCGCATTCCTGACAGGAGAATCGCGCACTCCCGCCTTTTATTTTATTTTCATCTATATTGTATTTTTTTGCACAATCTTCACAAATAACCAGCATTGTGGAAATTCCTCCCTTGCTTACTTCGCATCATGGATTGCAGTTAACTTTCAAGAGCCGCCTGGTTGGAGAAATTTCCTTGCACGGTATCACAACGTACGGGAAAATCCTTCAGAGCCAAGGCCTATTACTTTATATGCTCTGGTAAAGATTTGGTCAATTTTTTTTAAAAAAAAACTCAACACCACCAGAGGCAGTATTGAGTAAAAAATCCTTGCACAGTACCAGTGGTAGTGCGCAGTGAATCAAAATTTGTTTCAGTTGCCCAATTTCTCAGCAGTTGGAGCTGAATTTTAATATTTTAGCCTGAGTTACGAATGTATCTTCTTTAACAGCCATGCCATATTTTTCCCAAGATTGCGCATGGTTTCTACTCCTTCCGTATCATCGGCCACTTCTCCTTTTTCACGGCCGACCCCAATGTTCCAATAGGAGGAGCCGACAATGATCATCTGACCTATGGTGAAAAAATGATTAAGAGAGTCAAAAACATGGACAGCCCCTCCCCGGCGGCGGGCAACCACAGCGGCCCCGACTTTGCGCCTGTACATATCGCCATTGGCCCGGGAAACCATGCCGCAACGGTCGATTATCGCCTTGATTTCCGGGCTGAGGTCGGCAAAATAGGTGGGTGAGGCAAGAATGATCCCGTCTGCCGCTTCCATTTTTTCAATACACTCATTGATGCAGTCAATATCAACACTACAGCGCCTGTTTTTCTTCTTGAAACACTGGTAGCAGGCAATACAACCGTGTGGATGTTTTCCGGCCAACTGGACAAGTTCGGTGTCAATTCCCTCCTTTTCCAGTTCAGCAAACACATAGTTGACCAGCATGGTGGTGTTGCCGTCCTTACGCGCGCTTCCATTAAATGCAACGACTTTCATAGTGTCATACCTCATCATAGTCATCAGATATGACCGATCGCGGCAGGTCATCCAGATTAATTTTACGGGCCTCTTCGATACCGCGCTGCAGGGCCCTGGAGTTCATCTCTTCCGTCCCCTTGGGAACACGAGCCAGTAAAGCCTTTTCAAGGTTATCGAGATTCACTTGCCCGGACAACAGGCCAACGGCACCCAGGGCCACCATGTTGGCAACCAGTTTGCGGCCGATCTCTTCTTTGGCGATATCGGTAAAGGGGATGGCAATGATGCGGCTGGTTGGATGCTGTTCCACCAGGCCGCTGTCCACAACCAGCAGTCCGTTCTGTTTGAGATCGTAAAAATAGGCATCGCAAGCGGCCTGATTCATGGCCAGAAGCAGATCCAGTTCCAGTGCCTTGGGATAATCAATGGGTCGTGAACTGATCACAACTTCAGCCTTGGATTTCCCGCCCCTGGCCTCTGGTCCGTAACTCTGGGTCTGGCAGACATATTTCCCGTCATAGACGCCGACCGCTTCGGCAAACACAACCGCGGCCGTAATCAACCCCTGACCGCCGGAACCGGAAAAGCGAATTTCGTAACGTTCCTGAGTCTTCTGTTGCCCGTTCATACCTTCTCCTTTAAGGTGCTGGCCTTTTGTCGTACCTTTTTATACTCTTCCGTGGATATCGGCAGGTCACGGTCAACAAGGACACCAATGGTGGTTTTGCCTTCCAGTTCCTCCGGGCTCATCTTTGCTGCCCGGCTGACGGTGACCGACTGCTCTTTAAAGC
>JALVAI010000457.1 GCA_027011235.1 Desulfobulbaceae bacterium | reverse complement strand
TGCAAGTGGTTTTTCTGGATGCAGCCCGCCCTGCAGCAGGATCTGGGTGCCGCCGAGTTTCTGGGTCTCCCGGATTTTTTCTGCCAGCTCTTCTTTGCTTAGGACAACACCGCTATTATCATCGGGCGCCTTGAAAAAAGCGCAGAACTTGCAGGCCGAGACGCAGATGTCGGTATAGTTGATATTGCGGTCAATGACATAGGTCACCACCGGCTCCGGATGCAACCGTTTTCTGATGGCGTTGGCCATGAAACCAAGTTGGTGCAGATCCGCTTTTTCGGCCAGCAGGAGAAATTCCCTGCCGTTGATGCGGTCGCCGGCAAGGACCTGGTCAATTATTGGACGAAGCATGATGACGCGCCTTTAGAAAGTGTCGATGACATTGTAGAGGGTGTCACGCTGAACAGGCTGACGACCCGCCTCCCGGATCAGGCGGATCAGAGTTTTATGGCCAAGGGCCTGTTCGGTCTCGGCGCCGGCCATGTGGGTAATCACCTCTTCCTTGACCGTGCCGTCCATGTCATCGGCACCAAATGAGAGTGCGACCTGGGCAAGCTTTGGCCCGATCATCACCCAGTAGGCCTTGATATGAGGGAAATTATCAAGCATCAGCCTGGCCACGGCAACATTTTTCAGGTCATTGATGCCGGTGGTGCCTGAATGCTCGGACATTTCGGTATTCTTTGGATGAAAGGCCAGGGGAATAAAGGCCAGAAAACCACCGCTTTCATCCTGGGTCCTGCGCAGGATATCAAGATGCTCCAGACGCTCCCGAGGGGTTTCTATATGTCCGTAGAGCAGGGTGGCATTTGTGTGCAGCCCATGTGCATGTGCTGTCTTTGTTACCTCGATCCAGCCGTCACCGGAAAGCTTTTTCTCACAGGTCAACTTGCGGATACGCGGGCTGAACACCTCGGCGCCGCCACCGGGAATGGAGCCGAGGCCGGCATCTTTCAACTCATCAAGGGTGTCGCCCACGGACTTGCCAGCCAACTGGGCCAGATGATAAATCTCGACACAGGTAAAGGCCTGGATGTGGACATCGGGCCGAACCTCCTTGATCCCGCGCAGGGCATCAAGGTAGTAGGAATAAGGAAGGTCCGGGTGAATACCGCCCACCATGTGAATTTCGGTTATCGGCTCATCAAGGCGCGCCCGTACCTTTTCCTTGATCTCCTCGATACTCATCTCATAGGCCTGCTCATGCCCCTTTTCCTTGCCAAAGGCGCAGAACTTGCAGAGATTTGTACAGACATTGGAGTAGTTGATATGCTGGTTATAGATAAAAAACGCCTGGTTGCCGTTTTTCCGCTCCCGAACGATATTGGCCATATAGCCAAGGGCCAGCAGATCATCGCTGCCATACAAACGCTCGCCGTCTTCAATGCTCAGTCGCTCTTCATTTCGTACCTTTTCCAGGATGTCCCCGAAACCGGCCCGCTCTATCACTGTATCCATAAAATTTGTAGCTGTTCAGATTTTTCCAGTTATTCCCTGACCGGCGTTCAGGTATTGCAGGCTGATAACCGGCACGGCTGGAGTAAATTGGCTGGACATGATGAACTGGTTACAAGTCCATTTTTTTCAAGGCACCCTAAAACCGGATCAAAGTTTTTACAACACCATTTGGACATAAAAAAAAAGCCCCTTCCGCTCGCAGAAGGGGCACACACTGTTTGATCATGCCGGCAGAATCAATCCAGGAAAAAACGGAGCTTTTCCCGACGACTGGAATGCCGCAGCCGGTTGAGAGCCTTTTTCTCGATCTGCCTGATCCGTTCCCTGGAGACGTTAAACCGTTTCCCGATCTCTTCCAGGGTGTATTCGGCGGCCTCACCTATTCCAAAACGCAGGCGAATTATCTTTTCTTCCCGCTCGGTCAAGGTGGAGAGTACCTCGACCACCCGGCTGGAAAGCTCACGATTCTGCACGGCATCATAGGGAGATTCCGATTCCTGGTTTTCCAGAAAGTCACCCAGGGTTGAATCATCATCACCGACCGGTGTTTCCAGGGAGATCGGCTCCCGGGATGCCTCAAGAATTGCCAGGATCTTGTCCATCGGCAAATCTGTCATCTTGGAGATCTCCACCGGGGTCGGTTCCCGGCCAAGCTCTTTTAACAGGGAATAAAAGGCCTTGAAAAACTGACTGCGCAATTCGAGAAAATGCACGGGCAGACGAATGGTCCTTGTCTTGTCAAGAATGGCACGGGTGATGGCCTGGCGAATCCACCAGGAGGCATAGGTGGAAAACTTGTTTCCCTTTTTATAATCAAAACGGAAAACCGCCCGCATAAGACCAAGATTACCTTCCTGGATCAGATCGGCCAGGGTCAGACCCTGATGCATGTAGCGTTTGGCAATGGAGACCACCAGCCTGAGGTTGGCACGGATCATTGCATCCTTGGCGCTCTCGATGGAACGGTTATAGGCCTCGATCTTGGTGTTGAGCTCAAACAACTCACGCCGTTCCGGATACTTCCGGTAGGCCATGAGAACGCAGTGACGCATGTAATTGAGCTGCTGCTTTTTGGGCTTAAGCGTCGGGTCACGCCGCTGCCAGAGATCGATGCGCTCAACCAGCATGGCGATTTCCTTCACCCCTGAGGTATCTTGACGAATGGCTTCAATTATGGAATCAAAACCACCGCGAATGGTCTTGGAATACCTGGCCTCATCCTCAGGGGTGAGCAGATCAAACTGGCCCATCTCCCGCAGATAGGTGGTGGTGGTTTCTTCCGATTCATGTTCCTCACTAACGGGCAACACATCGATGGTGGTTTCTTTTTCCGAATCCTTTTTGCCTGTCCAATCTTCGCCGGACAGGGTTTTTTTCTTGCCCGATGTTTCCTGGGTGACAATTTCAATATTGTTGTCACTCAGAAAATCAAAAATTTCTTCAATATCATTGGGATCTTTAATCTCGGCTGGCAACAGTTCGTTGAGATGTTGGAAGGTTATGCAACCCTCGCCCCTGCCAGCCTCGAGAAGGTCATTTTTGATACTCTTCAGCACCTGCCTTCTTCCTCCACTCGATTTCACGGCACCCCAAGCATTCTGCTGCTTGTCCATTGCACAACACCAGGGACCGGGTAAAATTTTCAAATATGACTGATAAATAATGATAAATCAGTGCCACAACTTGCTGGACAGCGAACATAACTACGCGCATAAACGCCTTTGATATACCGGCCGCCATTCAGGCAATCTCATCCGATGCCAGGTCTGATTGAAAATTATCAAGGTAGTCAGCTAAAAACATAGATATACAGGTAAGCGCAAACTCCGGACAATAGTACTTCATTGCACATCTCAGCCCTCCGCACAATCTGTTGAAAATCGCTGTTGGACAGAGCGCAATAGCTCCATGTTTATCCGAAAATAGCCCTGGTAACTATGTCATTTCGGACTATTTTCATCATTCGTTCTGGCTGGTACGATAAATTATGGCCAAGCCATGCCGGTTTTTACGATACCATCAGACAAGAGCCCGATCACCACACAATATCTTACGGTAAAATACTACTAAATTTAATGCAGATTTCCCGAAAAAGCAAATAAAGTTTTATAAAGTGGCATGGGCCAGGAAAAAGGATGCGATCAACGGGTAAACAGGCTATTCTTTGTTCAAGACCGGGCCGGACTGAAAATTGCTATCCGCCTGTGCCCTTGAACAACCATTGCGCAAAGGAGAAAACAGTGGCATGGGCACGCCTGTAAATCTCGACAATGACACCAGACGTGGCGCCGGCATTCTTTTGCCTATACACTCCCTCCCCTCCCCATGCGGCATAGGTAATATCGGTCCGGCCGCCCTTTCATTTATAGATTTTCTTGCCAACGCAGGCCAGGCATACTGGCAGATTCTTCCCTTGGGTCCAACCAGCCCGGCTTTTGGAAATTCCCCCTACATGAGCTGTTCATCCCTTGCCGGCAACCCTCTCTTTATCAGCCCTGAACTGCTCCTGGAACAATCCCTGCTCAAAGTCACAGAGATCACCGGGGATGGATTTTCAGAATACCTGGTTGACTATCCCCTGGTAACGAAATTCAACGAAAAAATCCTACGCCTGGCCTGGCAAAGATTTTCCGGTCGATCCACTGGTTCTGAACTCGAACAATTTAAAAGAAACGCGCCCTGGGTCCACGACTACGCCCTGTTTCTCAGTCTTAAAAATCACTATCAACAGGCACCCTGGTTTTCGTGGCCAGCTGAAATCCGCTTAAGAGACAATCAGGCCCTTGCCCGGGCAGCAGCAGAGCTTGAAGATGAAATCAACTATCACTGCTTTGTCCAATATCTCTTTTTCAGCCAGTGGCAGGCGCTGCGCCGATATGCAGAGGACAAGGGTATCCGTATTATCGGTGACCTGCCGATATATGTTGCCCTTGACAGTGTTGACGTCTGGGTACATCAGGAAATATTTGAGCTGGAGAAAGCAAGCGGTCGCCCAACATCCGTTGCCGGGGTTCCTCCCGATTATTTCAGCCCCAGAGGGCAACTTTGGGGAAATCCGCTCTACCGCTGGCATGCACGGTCAGAACAGGTAAAAAAACACCTCTATGACTGGTGGCAGCAGAGGTTTGAAGCGATATTTGCCATGGTGGATATTGTTCGCATCGACCATTTTCGCGGCTTTTCCTCCTACTGGTCGGTACCGGCCCGAGAAAAAACCGCCATAAACGGCAAGTGGAAAAAGGGGCCAGGAATCTCTTTTTTCCAGGAAATGGAAAATCGGCTCGGACCAATGGCGATTATAGCCGAAGATCTTGGCACTATCACTCCAGAGGTGGAACAGTTACGCGATGACCTGGGATATCCAGGCATGAAAATCCTGCTGTTTGCCTTTGACGGCAATACGAAAAACAGCTATCTGCCCCATAATTACACGCATAATTGCGTTGTCTATACCGGAACCCATGACAATGATACCGCGGTCGGCTGGTACCTGAGCCAGACAACCCAACCGGAAGCTCGCCGCCGGGCAAAACGACAGGCAAACCAGGACAATGATGACGCGGCTTCGTTCCACCGGGATATGATCTACCTGGCTTATTCATCGGTGGCAGACCTTGCCGTGATTCCCATGCAAGATGTTCTCGGCTTTGGCAACGATTGCCGGATGAATACGCCCGGCACAACCGAGGGCAACTGGCGCTGGCGCTGCGCAGGCAGGTTTATCACAGATGAGCTTGCCGCCTGGCTGCATGATATTACCACCTTTTTTAACCGTCTCAACAACCAAACGGCTGACAGTATCTGATCTTATCCAGACTCCGACACCAATACATAATGAAAGCACTCATTTTAACAGGCAGTCCCCGAAAAAGCGGCAACACCGAAATCCTTGCCGCGGCTGTGGCGCAAGAGTTGCAGGCCAACAATGTATCCGTACACCTGCAGCGCCTCGCCGAGTTGAACATCAACCCCTGCCTGGGATGTGGCAGCTGCGAAAAAGAGGGCAACTGCGTTATCGATGACGACATGCAACCATTGTATCCACGTATTATTGCCGCTGATCTAATA
>JALVAI010000456.1 GCA_027011235.1 Desulfobulbaceae bacterium | reverse complement strand
TATGTCTATAGGGCAGTACAATGATTTTGGAAAAATCAATTTTTTTGTTTCTATTAAATTCTCTTTTCCACTTTCCTGTTTGGGGGCAGGAATTGCTGCTATTTTTATTGGCACATTCAAAAAACTTGAAACTCAATCTCCTTGGGTGAAACGTTCTGAGTACCGTAATATTGATGAGTTTGTGTTAAAAGATGAGTTGTCCAATATTAGAAGAAAAAGACTCTTAATATTTGTAATGATTGTTATGTGGCTTCCTTTCGGAGCACTTTTAATGGTACTAAATATGCCTATTATTGCGTTTGTCTATATGGTATTTATGGTAATTATTGGTAAGTTTATATCTTTTACAAGATGCCCAAGATGTAACTACTACTTCTTTTATAGGTCTGAACCCGGCGCAGTTGGAGATATAGGCAATGATAAATTAAATCTAATTTTTGGAATTGGATATCGTAACCCATTTAGTAATAAATGTTTGAATTGTGGTTTAGAATTAAAAAGATGCTCAAATCAAACTCAATAAAGCAAGTAGAGCATTATAAAGGAATCCTATAATCTACATAACCATATACAGAAAATACTAACAATCGCATTCATCGCCCCCAAGCATGGCCGGATTTTGTGAAAGTTTCACTCGCAACGAAATGGTGTAATAGGATAATTTCCAGTTGTTCCATGAAAATTCATATCTGCTTAATCGATAAATAGAATTATGAGACAGAGTAATTCTTTCATTATCAATTGGCCTGCTGTGCTTTCTGGCTTGGGTGAATACGATGTACCCTGTTTTTTTTGATATTTGCGCAAAACGCTGCCTGGTGGTGGGCGGCGGCATGGTGGCCGAGCGTAAGGTGCGGGGATTGCTGCAGGAAGGTGCGGATGTTGTTATTGTAAGCCCCGAGGTGACGGCTGGTCTTGCCCGTCTCGTCGAGCAGGGAAAATGTCACTGGTTTGAGAAAAAATATGGGGCCGGAGATCTGGATGGCGCCTTTCTTGTTTTTGCCGCCACCGGTTCTACGGCGGTGCAAGAGCAGGTTGCATCCGATGCCGAAACCCTGGGCCTGCCCGTTAATGTGGCCGACCAGCCTGATCGCTGCACCTTTCATGTCCCCGCGGTCCTGCGGCGGGGCGATCTGACTCTGGCGGTTTCAACCGCGGGTAAGAGCCCGGCCCTTGCCGCCATGGTGCGCCAGAGGCTTGCGGACCAATATGGAGATGAATATGGCCAGCTTCTTTCCCTGATGGGGAAGCTGCGGCCGCTGGTCATTAAGGCCGCCGCAACCAGTGAGGAACGAAAAGCCCTGTTTCAAAAAATTCTCCAAGGGGATATGGTGCATTGGATCCGCAGTAACCAATGGGGTAAAGTGCAAAATCGTCTGCGCATGATTTTGGGCCCGCAAGTTGATGATATTCCCAATCTGGAACAGGATTCCACCGATACCTCTGGAACATGAACGAGGTGGAAAGAGGTATCCAGTAAATAAAGGACAGCGGCAGCCGCAAGCAGGCGAAACAGGGAGCAGACAGTGGATGAACAGGTTCCCGCCCCACATTTTTTCACAATTTCTGCCCGGAAAATCGCATGAGCTACCTGCTTTTTCAAGTGAGTTTTGTGGCCTATATCCTGGCCATGACGGTCTATCTGGTTTTTTTCTTTACCCAGAAGAAATATGTGCGCACTCTGGCAAGAAAGCTGTTTTTTGGAGCAGCCTTGCTGCACACGGCCAATATCATTGCCCGGCTGGTTGAGGCGGGCCACACGCCGATTACCAGTGTCCATGAGGTAATTTCCTTTTTTGCCTGGTCCATTGCCTGGTGCTATCTCTCCTTTCGCTGGCGCTATACGGTGAAAAATTTCGGCACCTTTTCGTCCATACTGGTAGTCCTGCTGATGCTGGTTTCCGCCCTGGCGCCCCATGCGATCCTGCCCCTGAGCCAGACCCAGCATTCCTGGCTTTTTCCCGTTCATGCCTCCCTTGCCATCATTGCCGATGCCTTTCTTGCCCTGGCCTGTATCGGCGGCCTGATGTACCTGCTGCAGGAGAGGGAGCTCAAGCAGAAACGGTTTGGTTTTTTTTATTCCCGTCTTCCCTCGCTGGAATCCCTTGACAAGCTCAACCAGCACTGCCTGAGCATCGGTTTCACCCTGATGACCCTTGGCATGTTCACCGGTTATGTCTGGGCCCGGCAGATATGGGGGGGAAGAAACTGGCACTGGGACCCGAAAATCGTCTGGGCCATGATCACCTGGTTTCTCTATGCCGCTCTCATGCACCAGCGCTTTACCATGGGCTGGCGGGGGCGTCGGGCCGCCGTTGTCACCATCGTCGCCTTTATGGCCGTACTGTTGACCCTGGTCTTTTTGTTTAAAGGAGTGCATGGTCATGGCGCGTGATACCATTGTCCTGCTCGGGGTCAATCACAAGACCACACCCCTTGCCGTTCGGGAAAAACTGGCGCTGGCCGGCGGATATGAACAACCGCTGGCCGCCTTGCGCCGGCTTGACTGTCTGGATGAATGTTTTCTCCTTTCCACCTGCAACCGGGTCGAGGTCCTCTTTACCTGCAGGGAACCGGACCTGGCCCGCCGCCGGGTCCTGGACACGCTCTTTGCCGGCAGTGTCAGCCGGGAAGAGGTTGCCGGCTGCATTTATCAGTACCAGGACAGGGAGGCGGTCCGGCATCTCTTTCTTGTTGCCTCAAGCCTTGATTCAATGATCGTCGGTGAGTCGCAGATTCTCGGCCAGCTCAAGGAGGCCTACCGTTTTGCTGCGGAAAAAAAGACCAGTGGCATGGTGCTCAACAAGCTGCTGCATAAATCGTTTTCCGTGGCCAAAAGGGTGCGGACCGAGACCAGGATCGGGGCCAGCGCTGTTTCCATTTCCTATGCCGCCGTTGAGCTGGGGAAAAAGATTTTCGGCGATTTGAAGGGAAAAAGGGTCATGCTGGTCGGGGCCGGGGAGATGGCGGAACTGGCGGCCGAGCATTTTGTCGGCCAGGGCGTGGCCGAGGTGATTGTGGCCAACCGCACCTTTGAGCGGGCGGTAAAACTTGCCGGTTGTTACCATGGTCGCGCCATTGGCCTTGAAGAACTGGTTGAACAGCTGCAGCATGTTGATATCATTGTCAGCTCCACCGGCGCCCCTGACCTGATCCTGACCCGAAAGGATGTTGCGCCGGTCATGCGGAAACGGCGGTATCAACCCTTGTTTTTTATCGATATTGCCGTGCCCCGCGACCTTGACCCGGCTATTAACGAGATTGACAATGTCTACCTCTATGACATTGATGATCTGAATAATGTCGTGGAGATGAACAAGTCAGAGCGGGACCGGGAGGCCGTCAAGGCAACCCGTATTGTCGAGGAGGAGACGCTCAAGTTCTGCGGCTGGCTGGAGAACATGGAGGTGACGCCGACCATCATTGCCATACGGGCAATGGCCGAGCAGATTTGCCGGGACGAACTTGACCGCACCCTGGGACGGCTTGGCTCCCTGTCGGAAAAGGAAAAAAAATCGCTTGAGAAAATGGCGGCCTCGATCTGTTCGAAAATGCTTTATCATCCCATTCGCTATCTGAAGACAGACCATCCCTGCGTTGATCAGCAGAAAAGGGTGGAAATGGTTCGGGCCCTGTTCAACCTTGACCGGGATGGAGGAGAGGGACCATGACCGGGCAGACACGGGCCCAGATTCTGGAGGATGAGCTGCTTATTGTGCGCCATTCCGGAGAGATCCCCGAGATTGCCCTTAATGCCACCATCTATTATCTGCAGGAAGATCCGGAAGGGCCAGGACTGACCCTCACCGATCTTGAATTACGCTCCCTGCAGGACGCGGCCCTGAAACGGTGCCGAGAGATAGTTCTGCGTGATCTTGATCCGGAAAACCGGGACCTGCCCCTGTACCGGGGAATCAGGCGGACGATCTATAACTGGCACCGGCTGCAGGCCTTTTTGGGCCGGATCGGGCGCAGACAGAACGATTTCCGAGCTATTGTTCGCAGAGACCTGGTTGCATTTCTCAGCCGGGAAGCCGCTGATGTGGCCACGGGCAGACGCAGCTCCTGCATCAACTGTTCGGCCGGGGAGCTGGCCGGGTTCGCCCGTGAACTTGGGTGTGATCCAGGCGATTTTCCCCCGGGCTGGCAGCAGCTTTGCCCGGCAGGGGAAATGAGGGAAGAAAATCCGTTGCAGGGGGACAGGTAATGCGTATCGGGATCATCGGCACCGGTAAACATGGGAGCCGGTATGCGCGTCATATCATCAGCGACGTTGCCGGGCTTGAACTCTCTGCCATAAGCAGGCGAAGGCCCGCGGGACGTGCGCAGGCCGGAGAGTGGAATTGCCGGTTTTATGAGGACTGGCGCAACCTTGTCCATGATGACCGGGTTGAGGCGGTTATCTCTGTTGTGCCGCCGGCCCTGAATCTTGATATAGCCCGTGCCTGCGCCGAGGCGGCCAAACCCTTGCTTCTGGAAAAACCCCTTGCCGCAAGCCTTGCCGATGCCCGGGCAATTGCTGAGCTTGCCGAGCGCCGGGAGCTTACGCTCACCGTGGGTCAGACCCTGCGCTATAATCCGGTTATCAGGTGTTTTCGCCGCCATCTTTCCGAGCTTGGCCCTCTGTATACGGTCTCGGTCAACCAGCGCATCGAGCCTTCCACCCTCTCCTGGCATGAAGACCCGGCCCTGGCCGGGGCCGGAGTCAGTTACCACACGGCTGTCCATGTCTTTGATGCTTTGCGTTTTATCACCGGCCTTGAAATTGTCCGGGTCATGGCCGTGACAACCAGCCGTCATAACCGGGTACTGGAGGACAGCCTGCTGGCCCTGATAGAAATGGAAAAAGACGTCCAGGGCGTGGTGGACTGTTCCAAGATCGGGCAGGCCCGATCCGGTCGCTTTGATTTTGTCTGCGAACATGGGCAACTGACCGGAGACCAGATTTACACAACCTGTGAAATGATCCATCATACCTCCCGTACATACCTGGAACCTGGGCCGGCCATAGGGACCATTGTGCCGCTCCTTGCTGATTGGCGTGATTACCTGGCCGGCCTCAGGCCCAATCCGATAACCGGTCTCGATGGGCTGCGGGCGGTTGCGGTTTGTGATGCATGCCTTGGTTCCGCCAGGGATGGCGCCTGGAAAAATGTTGAAACCATACCATGATAAGAATCCTGCTCAATGGGAAAAAGGCCGCGTTGCCGGAGGTGCGGTCTGCGGTTGCAACCCTGCGCCGGGAGTATGGGCCGGTTGAGGTTCGGGTCACCTGGGAACATGGAGATTTGGAAAGGATGGTCCGCGAGGCGGCCCGGGACGGGGTGGCCCGGATCGTTGCCGCCGGAGGTGACGGCACGGTCAACGAGGTGGTCAATGGACTGGCAAAACTGGAGAGGGCAGAACGGCCGGAACTTGCCATCCTGCCCCTGGGCACGGCAAACGATTTTGCCGCAGCCTGCCTGATTCCCGCTCAACCACTCGATGCGCTCAGGCTGGCTGTCACCGGTTCAAGTCGGGGGGTTGATATTGTCCAGGCAAATGAACGGTATTTTATCAATATCGCAACCGGAGGCTTCGGCTCCCAGGTGACAGCCAGCCTGAGC
>JALVAI010000455.1 GCA_027011235.1 Desulfobulbaceae bacterium | reverse complement strand
GTATCGCACCTTGTCTATGCTGCCCGGGGCCAGGATGTCGTCCACTCGATGATAAACGGCAGGCTGGTGATGAAAGACCGGAAAGTTCTTACTCTTGACGAACCGGCGATTCTGGCGGCAATGGGGGAAACAGGCCGGGAAATAGTTGCCATGCAGGGCTGATGTGTTGACAGTTCCGCTTCCTTGGTGCTATGGTGCAAATGTTTCATCAATTTTTCTGTTTGATGGCGTCATAAAAACTGTGGGATGCTTGGCCATGTATCCCGCGCAGGAGTCTGTGCCAAGGCCATTTATTGATCTTACAAGAAAATATCTAACAAGAGAGGTGCGGCATGTTCGGTCTGGGAATGCCTGAACTGATCATTATTCTGGTTATAATCGTTATTATCTTCGGGGCCGGCAAGCTCCCTGAAATCGGCTCCGGTATCGGAAAAGGGATAAAAAATTTCAAGGATGCGACCAAGGGTGACGATACCCCGAAATCAATAGAGGATGAAAACGGGAAGGATGCCTGATTGCGGGCATCACGTTTTCGGTACAAGGAGGAGATATGTTTGGACTTGGAACCCCTGAGCTGGTCATCATCCTGGGCATTGCCTTTCTGGTCTTTGGCGGCAAGAAACTCCCTGAGATCGGCGCCGGTCTCGGCAAGGGCATCAGTGCCTTTAAAAAAGGTCTCAACGAGGCGGAAGAGGTGGGTATTGATGTCAAGAAAAGCCTGCCCGGTGTAAAAGAAGTAACAGAGGTAAAAGAAAAGATAGATAAGGCCAGGGACATCTCCAAGGTCCTGACCAAATAATCCATCCGTCTTTTCGCAGACTGTCTAAGGGGGTCATATTCCTTTCCCTTTTTGGAATATGACCCCCTTTTTTCATCTCCTCCCGCTTGCTGTTTTTCCTTTGTTCTTGACACTTTTCCACTTTTTTTGTATTCGTCCCATCTGCAGTCTCAACGTTACATTACGCCTATAAACCAGCATGGCTGGACCATAATTTACCGTCCCAGCCACAACGAATGATGAAAATGGTCCGAAAGGACACAGCTGCGCGGGTTAAGCCCGCTCAGTTGTGTGAACTATCAGGTTCGTTCGATTCACAGCAATGACTTTCAGGAGTAATCCATGTGTCGTTTAGCGTTAAAATCCTCGGATACACCCTTTTCGCCCTATGAGGTCCTTCTCGCCATGGAGGCCATGCAGGAGGGATATGACGGGTCCGGGCTGGGCCTGCTCATGCGTGGCGTCCAGTTTACGGACTTCAACTATGAAAAGGATAAACAGGTTATCCTGTCCGGGATAGCCCACACGGAAGAGGCCCTGTCCAGGTTGAACGGCCTGATGGAGAACCGTGGTTTTGTCCAGAAGTATGACCATGAGTTCACCGTTCATCCGGAACTGATCGAGGCTTCCGACCGCTTTAAATACATTGTCCGGGTCTACAGAAAGCCGGAAAACATGGATGAAGCCGATCTCGAGGAATACCTGATGCAGACCCGTCTGTTTCTGCGCAAAGACGGCGAGGAGCATGGCGGTGATCTGACCGTGTTTTCCTTCTGGTCGGACGTGGTAATGATCAAGGAAGTCGGCTGGCCGCTTGCGGTCGGTGATGCCCTTTCTCTTGACGATAATCGTATCATGGCCCGGGTGGTCATGGCCCAGGGACGGCAGAACACCAATTACGGCATCAATCTCTATGCCTGTCATCCCTTCTTTATCCAGGGCATTTCCACCATGACCAATGGTGAAAATACGGCCTTTGTTCCCATCAAGGAGTGGCTGGAAGGGAAGAATATCCCCGGCTACACCGGCTACCAGAGTGACTCGGAGGTCTTTACCCATATTCTCCACTATGTGACCAGAAAGTTGAAACTGCCTCTGCAGGTCTACAAGCATGTGATTACTCCCTTAAAGAGCGAGGAGCTGAAAAACCATCCCCAGGGTGATTTTCTCCAGGGCTTACGGGTCGCATGCCGCCGGCTGATTATTGACGGTCCCAATGCCGTTATTGCCACCCTGCCCGACGAGACCAGCATGTTGGTCATGGATGCAAAAAAAATGCGGCCCGCCATTGTTGGCGGCAAGCCGGGCACCTGGGCGATTGCCTCTGAAATGTGCGGAATGATGGCCATGGTTCCGGACCGTGATCCGGCCTTTGATTTCCAACCCATGCGTGAACATACCGTTATTATTCCTCCAGATCGTAAGGAACTTCAAATATGGACTCAGTTCGATCCGTTTACACTTCCCCAAGCAGCTTAACCTACTGCGACCTGCCCTGGATTATTCAGCACCGGGAGGACCGCTGTACGCTTTGCGGTCGCTGTACCGCCGTCTGTCCGGTAAATGCCATTTACCTGACCTACCGGCGGCAGCGGGTACCCAAGCTTGATGTGCTGAAAAAGAAGCGGGGTAACGAGTACCGGCATTTTGTCGGCATCCGGCAGCATACATCCATTGAAAAGAAATGTATTGGCTGCGGCATGTGTTCCTCGGTCTGTCCCAACGAGGCAATCGGGCCGGTGCCCAATACCAATGAGCATCGAACGGTTTTTCACCAGAACCAGAAGGGTGAGGCCTGGAAAAGGGGCGGCCGCCGTAACAAATCCGGGGCCACTATCCTGGACCGGATCGCCTTTGACCGCATCTCCATGCTGACCGACCCGGCCCTTGACGCCGGTCGGCATGAGTTCAGCCTCAATACCATTCTTGGCCGGGTGCTGCCGCCCGAGGAGTTCCTGCGCCGCAAGATGGCCGGTGAGTGGATTCCGCCCACCAGGGAGATCTTTCCCTTTATCATCGGCTCGATGTCCTTTGGGGCCCTTTCGCCCAACATGTGGCTGGGACTGTTGCAGGGGGTTGCCTACTGTAATGAGGTTTTGGGAATTCCCGTTGTCATGGCAACGGGAGAGGGCGGCTGTCCGCCCTGGGTCCTGAAGAGTCCGTTCCTGAAATACATCATCCTCCAGATCGCCTCCGGTTATTTTGGCTGGGATGAGATTATCCGGGCCATTCCGGAAATGCAGTGTGATCCAGCCGCCATTGAAATCAAATACGGCCAGGGCGCCAAGCCCGGTGACGGCGGCCTGTTGATGTGGTTCAAGGTTTCCAAGCTCATTGCCCGCCTGCGCGGGGTCCCCGAAGGGGTTGACCTGCCGTCGCCACCGGTCCATCAGACCCTCTATTCCATTGAAGAGAGCGTCATGAAGATGATCCAGACCCTGTCCATGGCCTTTGGCTTCAGGGTGCCGGTCTATCCGAAGATATCCGGTTCGACCTCGGCAAAAGCGGTACTCAATAATCTGGTGCGCAATCCCTATGCGGGCGGCCTGCTCATCGACGGCATTGACGGCGGCACCGGCGCCGCCTATAACGTCTCCATGGATGCCACCGGCCATCCCATCGCCTCCAACCTGCGGGAATGCTATCTTGACCTGGTCGCCCAGGGCCGCCAGAACGAGATTCCGCTCTTTGCCGCCGGTGGTATCGGCAAAAACGGCAATGTGACCCAGAACGGCATGGCCCTTATCATGCTCGGCGCCTCCGGCGTCCACATGGGCAAGTACATTATGCAGGCCTGCGCCGGCTGCCTCGGCAACGAGATGGGCCGGTGCAATGTCTGCAATATCGGTATCTGTCCCAAGGGCATCACCTCCCAGAATCCGAAACTGTACCGACGGCTGGACCCCGATGACGTTGCCCAGCGGGTCGCCGATGTCTTTATGGCCATTCGCACGGAGATGAAGAAAATCATGGCGCCGCTGGGAAGATCGCAGAGCCTGCCCATCGGTATGTCCGATGCCCTTGGCATTGACGATGCAGATGTGGCAAAAAGACTGAATATCAAATACATTTGTTGATCCGTGTCCACGCTCAGGTGTGGCCGGAAGCCGATTTTTGACACACGATTAGAACGTGTTTACCTAATACAAAACTGATAGCCGATATGAGTGCACAAGAGAGGAAGGTTGTAATAGTCCGGGGCAAAGATGAAGAGGGCAGGCGCCTGACATCCAAGGTCTTTGAAGAAGAGGTTCGCGGGGCCGCTGCCGCCGCCGATGAGCTGGTCCTCGAGTCCTTTGGTCAACATAATATCGGCTTGCGCCTGGGCTCGAAGGAGCATCCCCTGACCATTCGGGTACAGGGGCCGGCGGGCCAGCGTCTTGGCTGTATGGGTCAGCCCGGGGCGACTATTATCTGTGAAAATGCAGCTTCCGATGATGTCGGCTATCTCAATATCGGCGCCGATGTCATTGTCCGTGGCAATGCCACCAACGGCGTCTGCAACGCCATGGCCGGCGGCCGGGTTATGATCGGCGGCTCCATCGGCGCCCGCGGCCTTACCATGACCAAGTGGAACCCGGAGTATGCGCGGCCGGAAATGTGGGTGCTTGGCTCGGTCGGTGATACCTTTGCCGAGTTTAACTGCGGCGGTATCGGTATTGTCTGCGGAATCGAACCCAAGAACCCCGACAATGTGCTTGGGTATCGTCCCTGTGTCGGCATGGTCGGCGGCAAGATTTATTTTCGCGGCAAGACCGATGATTCCTATTCCCGGACCAATGCCAAACTGACCCAGCCCGATGATGAGGAGTGGCAGTGGCTCATTGACCGCTTGCCCGAATTTCTCGAGGCAATAGGCAGGCCCGAGCTGCTGGAGATCCTGTCCAAGCGCGATGACTGGAACCTGCTTTCCGCCATCACCCCCCAGGAACGGGCCCTGATGTTTTCCGGCCCCATGCCCATGGCCGAGTTTTCCCGGCGGGTCTGGAGCCAGGGATTTGGCGGCGGCGATCCCCTGCGCGACCTGGCCCCCGGACTTGAACGGTCGGTTATCGGGGTTATCGAATCCGGTGAATTTCGCCGGCGCAAACCATTCTGGGCAAACCGGAGTTCAGCCGCGCCCTGTACCTATTACTGTCCGATGCACATCCCGACCATCGACCGGCTGCGAATGATCCGCGAGGGCCGTACCGACGAGGCCTATGAGATGCTGCTTCGCTATACGCCTTTTCCGGCCTCGGTCTGCGGCACCATCTGCCCCAATCTCTGTATTCAGAACTGTTCACGCAAAAAGGTTGATTATTCGATCGATGTTCAGGTTCTCGGCCGGGCCGTTCATACCGCGGAACCGCCCAAGGCCCAGCCCTCCATCGGAAAAAAGGTTGCCATTATCGGTGGCGGCCCGGGCGGGATGGCCACGGCCTGGCATCTTGCCTTAAATGGTGTTGAGGCCCATATCTTTGAACGGGACAATCAGCTGGGCGGCAAGCTTGCCCAGACCATTCCCTGGGAACGTCTGTCCAAGGCGGTCTGGGAAATGGAGATCGCCCGTTTTATGAAAGAGGACAATATTACCGTTCATTTCGGTGAAACCATGACCAAACAAAGGGTCGAGGAGCTGAAAAAGGAATATGATTATGTTGTTGTTGCCGTTGGCACCCATCAACCGAAGATCATACCCTTTCCCGGCCATGAACGGGTCATTCCCGCCCTTGACTATCTCAAGGCGGCCAAGAGCGACAAGCCCATGAAAACAGGAAAGCAGGTGGTTATCATCGGCGCCGGTAACGTGGGCTGTGATGTGGCTGCCGAGGCCTATCGTCTCGGCGCTGAACAGGTGACCCTGGTTGATATCCAGAAGCCGTTGG
>JALVAI010000454.1 GCA_027011235.1 Desulfobulbaceae bacterium | reverse complement strand
ACTCCTGGGCCATGGCCCAGGGCGTGGCCAGGGAGGAATTTCAGGCCCTGATGAATGAGCATAAGGGGCTGTATAATGTGCGCCTGAAGCGTGATTTTTCTTCCGTGCAGATGCAGGAACTCGCGGGCAAATATAAAAAAGCGGTAGACCTGCTTGGATGCGCGGTTCCCGATGACCCATGGTTGCAGTTGATTCGGTCGGTGGAGCTGGTGCTTGGGTCATGGAATACCAAAAAAGCAAAGGATTACAGGCAGCTGATGGATGTGTCCGATGACTGGGGTACGGCCGTTATTATTCAGGCCATGGTGTATGGTAACCTTAGTCATCAGGCAGGCAGCGGGGTGCTGTTTACCGCCCATCCCTATCGTAAGGTTCGGCGGGTGGCGCTCTGGGGAGATTATGCCCCCGGTGACCAGGGCGAGGATATTGTTTCCGGGCTGGTGACCAGTTACCCGATATCTGTTGAGCAGGCCGAGCTGGATGGCCGGTCGGTGCAGAATTCCCTGGAGCGGAGATTTCCGAAAATTTATGAGGAGTTACTCTCCATCTCCCGTGACCTTGTGTACACAAAAGAGTGGAATCCCCAGGAGATCGAATTTACCTTTGAGGGGCCGGAGCCGGAGCAGCTCTATATCCTGCAGACCAGGGATATGATTACCATCAAGAAAAAAGAGCATCTTAACGTGTTTGCCGACAATGGGGAACTGCAGGAGTCGGTACTCGGCAAGGGAATCGGCGTCAGTGGTTCTGCTCTTTCCGGCCTGGCGGTTTTTACTGAGGAAAATATCCGTCGGCTTCGGGAGGAAAAGGCGGATGCCGCCCTGATCCTTATTCGTCAGGATACGGTGCCCGAGGATATCCGGGAAATATCAATGGCTGATGGGTTGCTGACGGCGCGGGGCGGCCAGACCTCGCATGCGTCGGTGGTCGCTACCCGGCTGGAAAAGACCTGCGTCGTCGGTTGTCGGGACCTGCAGGTCTTTGAATTCAGGGAATATGCTCTCATCAACGGTCACCGGATCAATGCGGGCGATCCGATTGCCATTGACGGCCGCAGCGGTCTGTTTCTTGCGGGCATGCATCCGATTCGAGAAGAGGTCCATATCCTGCCGTTGTAATACTCTATCTGTCACAAGAAATAGGGCTGAATTACAGGGATTTGAATTTTTAATCTTTTCCTGCGTATTCCATGTGTTGGACCATTATATAACCTTCAGTTTGCTTTACTCCGGTTATTGTTATTTGAATGTCCGATTTTTTGAGGAACTGTACATGTTTTTTGAAAATTGTTGGGTAGACAATAAGTTCAAGTTTTTGATCATTTGTTGCAAAAATAATAAACGCAATCTGATCGCCCCGGAATGTTTCGCGTATATCAATTTTTTTGATTTTTCCTTTTACTTTCATGGTTAACCGGGCGGGATATATAAATAATTTTATAAAATAATGTGTATGTATTTATCTGAGGGGGAATTGTTATGGGAAGTAAATTGTTAGAGTATAGTCCGATTAAAGATTGTCATGGTCAATTAAAATGTAAAATCATCATTAATGAATTATTTAAGTCGAGTAAAGAAAAAGAGTCATTTTTGGGAAAGATAAATGATTTCTTACATTCTGACAAAACAAATGAGGAAATATACACGGTAACTGAAAAATACATTGAATACAAAACAGAACAATTAATTCCTGACAAAAGAGATAATAGACCTCAATTATTATTAATTTTAGGAAATCCTGCCAGCCATTCGATTAATTCAGGGATGTTTTTTGCTTCTGAATCCAATAAGAGCGAACATCGATTTTGGAAAAAAATTTTAAAAGAATCAAATATATATCTATCGGATGATGATTTATCTTTAGAAAATAAAAATGAAGACAGAAAAAGGAAAATACTTGATTCAGACTATGAATCTCCATTTCAAATTGGTTTGACCGTGTTTCATTCAATGCCCAGTGGAGCAAGCGGTGCCTGGTCTGGAGTTGCCGGAATACATAAATTATTGGGGAAAAAGGCTCTGAGAAGATTGGAACATGAAGAGAAAAAAAGGATATTGTCGACCATTAATGAATTTGTCACGGGAAAAGGAGCGGTTGTTGTTTTTCAAAAAAATGCCTGGCAGAATTTGAAAGGAGCTGGTGATCATGATTATGATTATACAACTGTGCGCGAGGAAGGAATTACCGGAGAAGTCGAGGATAGAAAAGATATCGACTTGATATGTGTACCTCCAACGAGATTAAGTGGACCATGTTCAAGAATTTTAAGGGAAAGGCTAACGGAAAAATTGAAGCAATGAGCTTCTAAATTAAAAAAAGACCCTTTTCATCGGCAGTGCCTATGGGCATTACAGTAAATACCTGCCGTTACCATCCTGTTTCGTTCCGAATATCTTCAGGTTGGGAAATACCTTCCTGCTGATGAACCAGGAAATAATGATGATGAAAAACAGGACCAACAGCTTGAGGGCGGACGTCAGTGTAGGCGCTCCGGTGAGTAAGAGGTCTTCCACCAGATCAAACAGACACCACAGGGTGATAATCCGGTATACTCCGCCGTGAAAATGAAAGACAAAGTAGGCAAAGATGATCGGTACCAGGGTGCGGAGCAGAAGAAAGATGGTTGGTTTGGTAACATCAACAGGTAAGGCGGCAAGGACGGTAAGGGCGGCGTAGCTAACAAGGAGAACCAACAGTAGACCGTTTATTTTCAGATATTTTTTTCTGAGGGCGGCGCTGGGAATGGAGGCGATGCAATAAGCGTATTTTGCAGCTTCCGCCGGGGCTGCCCGCACATATTTTTTGAATATTTCTTCGCGGCTCAGGCCGCTTTCCAGGTCTGCGCTTATTACGTTCGTGATATCCAGAAGTCCCATTTTTTCCTTTTGTGGTTGACGATATTCAAATGTGTGGCTGGTATTGATTTTACCGACCCTGATGCTTACATTGTGGTATTAAATATGAATGGTCTACTATACAGCAGTTGAACAGTTCTTTCCAGAAAGAACCGTGTGGTATCTATACGAGGGAGTGACCCATGCGCAAATATACTCTGATTGTCAATGATATGAGTTGCGAGCATTGCGTTCGGACTGTTGAGGAAGCAGCCCGTTCGGTTGCCGGGGTGCGCAGGGTAGAGGTTGATCTGCAGGCGGGTCACGCCGTGGTCACGGGCGGAAATCCAAGGCAGGTTGCAGAGGCCATCAATCGGGCCGGCTATGACGTACGTCTTGTTGAAGCGGAAAGAGAGAACAAGGATGCGGCCTGTCCCATTGATGACGGGGTGACCTCTCCGGCAGACGCCCCTGGCGCATCCTGCCGTGATGCCGAATATCTCATCCGTATTGATGATATGCATTGTTCCGCCTGCGTGGCCAACGTGGAAAAGGCGATCCTTTCCGTTGCCGGAGTAAAAGAGGCCTCCGTCAATCTGGTGGAAAAAGAGGCACTGGTCTGTGGAGGTGATCCCGAAGCGGTGGTTGCCGCCGTTAGAGAACGGGGATATGAGGCCTCATATCCGGGGGAAGGCGGGCCAAAAGCAACGGATGAGTATGAGATAAACATTGATGATATGAGCTGTTCCGCCTGTGTGGCCAAGGTGGAGAAGGCCATTCTCTCCGTTGCCGGGGTACGCAGTGCGGTGGTGAACCTGATTGAAAAAAAGGCCCGGGTAACCGGGGGCGACCCAGAGGCCGTTGTCCAGGCAATTGTGGAAAGGGGGTATGGTGCCCGTCTGCCGAAACAATCATCTGTCGGCGTATTTTTTCTCCAGCCGGTCGAAAGCGGGCCGGAGGTCCGGGCCCGGGTGCGGGAAATTGTCGGCACGAATTTTTCCGATGCGGAAATAGAACGAATCGGCGCCCGGCTGCGTGTAAAGACCTCGGCCCATCCGGCCCGGGTTGCCCTGCTTCTGAAGAAAAACGGTCTTGATGTTCAGGTTGAAGAACAGTTGGAAGATAGCACCACCCGGGAGGAAAGGGCGGCCGCCCTTGAAATCCGGCGTTCCTGGATGCGGGCGATTCTTGCCGCCACCGTGGGTTTTGGGATCATGGCCGGGCAGATGTCGGGGCTCTTTCCACCCGTGGCCGACCACAGAGGATTCTGGCTGTTGATGGCCCTGGTTTGTCTCATCACCATGGTCCTTGCAGGCCGGAGTTATTATGTCAACGCCTGGAAACAGGCCCGACACGGGACATCCAATATGGACACCCTGGTCGCTCTTGGGACATCGGCTGCCTGGATATCCTCTCTGTTGGTGATTGTGAAGCCGGATTTTATTGACGGCGGCGGCAATCACCTCTATCTTGATGCCTCGGTTATGATCCTGGCCTTTCTCCAATTCGGTCATGCCCTTGAAACAAGGGCCAAACGGACAACGAGTGAGGCAATAAGTTCCCTGGTGGGCCTGCGGCCGACCAGTGGCCGGGTGGTCATTGACAAAAGCGAAATCGAGATTCCGGTTTCTCTGCTCAGGATTGGTGATATTCTCCGGGTCCGTCCCGGAGAACGTATCCCCATTGACGGTACTGTCGTCGATGGTCATTCAACTGTTGATGAGTCCATGCTGACCGGTGAACCCCTGCCGGTGAAAAAGCGGGTCGGGGATCCGGTCACCGGCGGCACCATGAACAAAACCGGCACCTTTACCCTGCGGGTGGGCCGTCTTGGCGAGGAAACGACCCTGGCCCATATTATCACCATGGTGAAAAAGGCCCAGCTTTCCAAGCCACCCATCGGTCGGCTGGCTGACCGGGTAGCCGCAGTCTTTGTGCCCACCGTCATCGCCATTTCCATTATCACCTTTATAATCTGGATGTTTGTCGTCCCCCATCCGCAGGCGACCTTTGCCCTGACCGCCGCCATTGCCGTGCTGGTCATCGCCTGCCCCTGCGCCCTGGGGCTGGCAACACCCATCGCCGTTATGGTCGGCACCAGCCGGGCGGCCCAGCTCAATGTGCTGATTAAAAATTCCGATGGCCTGCAGACCGCATCCACCCTCAGCCATCTGGTGGTCGATAAGACCGGAACCCTGACCAGAGGGGCGCCGACGGTGACCGAGATTATACCGTTGGCGGACCGGAAACAGACACGGGTCCTGCAACTTGCCGCCGCCCTGGAAAAGGGTTCCGAGCATCCATTGGCGGAAGCCGTACTGGAGGCCGCCGGTAGGAATGGCGGTGACCTGCCGGTGGTTGAAAACTTTATCGCCGTTGCCGGACGGGGCGTCCAGGGTGATATTGAAGGACACACCTATCTGTTGGGGAACCATCTTTTTCTGCAGGAGCGGGGTATATCCCTGCCCGATGATGTGATAACACAGGCCAAGGAAGGGGCAGCTTCCGGGGCAACACCGATCTGGCTTGCTAAGGGCGATAGTCCCCTGGCTCTGCTTTTGCTGCGTGATCCTATACGGGAGGATTCGGCGACTGCCGTCAAGACCCTGCAGGAGGCGGGAGTAACCCTTGTCATGTGTACCGGCGACAGCAGGGCAACGGCCGAGGCCGTGGCCCGGGAGCTGGGCATTGAAGAGGTACACAGTGAGGTCCTGCCTGCGGAAAAACTCAGCGTCATCAAGGGGCTGCAGGCAAAAGGACACAGGGTGGGCATGGTGGGTGACGGCGTCAATGATGCCCCGGCGCTTGCCCAGGCGGAC
>JALVAI010000453.1 GCA_027011235.1 Desulfobulbaceae bacterium | reverse complement strand
CTGCAATCTTTAAAAAAATCTGTGTGAATCCGTATTGATCCGTGGTTTACAGGTAAAGCTGGTCCAAAATTATATGGCGCTTTCCGAACTACTTCTTTGTCTTGATGGTAATCAGAAAATCTAAGGCGGGTTTTGCCCGCAACCCAAGTCTGTAGGAGCGGCTTCAGCCGCGAAATTTTCATGATTATCCTGGTAATCGGGTGAGCTGTTCGCGGATAAATCCGCTCCTACAGCACATGCAATAATTATGTTGCACGAGAAAAATAACGAGGCAACATGCTAAAATAGTAACTTTTTCATCTTATAATTTTCTTGTTTTTTATGACAGGAATTCAGGAGTAAGGCACTGATATTTCCCGGTGAAATAGTCTTCAAGGATTTTTCCGTGGTCAAAGACCAGGGGCGGCAGGGAGGCGCGGGTAAATATTTTTGCCTGCAAGGCATCATCCGCTCCCTGGGGAGTCCCTTTTGCCCGGGCGATGAAGACGGTTGAGAGCGTGTGCTGCCTGGGATCGCGTTCGGGATCAGAATAGGTGTGGAACTGCCTGATCAGGGTGACCTTCAGCCCGGTTTCCTCCCTGGCCTCGCGGATGGCGGCATGTTCACAGGATTCTCCATAATCAACAAATCCGCCGGGCAATGCCCAGCCCAATGGTGGGTTCTTTCGTTCTATCAGAACGACTCCCTCCTCTGTTTCAATGATAATGTCCACAGTGGGAACAGGGTTTTTATACAGGGGGATTGCGGTACCGCATTTTGGGCATTTCATGGAGCACGTATGTGTGTTATTCCAGGCAGAGAGCCCGGATATCCCGCCAGTTTGAGACGGTTGGCAGGCAATGGCGGTTTTTGTTCCAGGGATGGTCAAAAACTATGGCGCCAATGCCGTCCCTGCTTAGGGCGGTGCAGGTTTCGGCCCGGTCGTCGATGAAATGGCTGAGACCGGCCTGTTTGATGTGTAGCGCCTTGTCATCATGGGCGCCCATGGCAATGATCCGGATACGGGAACAGGCTCCTGGGGGCAGGAATTTCTCCAGCCAGGCATACACCGGTTCAGCCTCCGGCCTGGCGGTGACCACCGTCACCTCCGCCTGCCCGGTAAGCTCGCCAAGGACCTGCACCGCATCGGGCATGGGCTGCAGGCCGGTCCCTATGGAATCGAGCAGGATTTCCATAAAGATCGCCTGCACGATTTCCGAAGTCATTTGCAGGCATTGTTCGACTTCGAAATCCGTGATATCCTCAATCCGGATATTACAAAAGTTGTATTTTTCACAGGCCAGGCGGATAAACACCTCGGCGGTGTCGGCAATAACGCCGTCGAAGTCAAATCCCAGCAGAGCCGGGTCTATTCTGCCCGGTATGCTGTTCATGCCGTCGGCCATGATTGTTCAATTTCCCTGACCTTGCGGACAAGTTCTGCGTTTACAGGCGTATCGATACCCAGTTGTTTCCCCTGTTCAACGATAAACCCGTTAATGGCCGCTATCTCGGTGGGACGTTGTTTGAGGACATCCTGGAGCATGGAAGAGGTGTTGTTCCGCGTCCGGCGGCAGACTGCAAAGGCGGTGGCAACCGGATCATAATCAATTTCTATCTGTTGGCCCCTTGCCACGGCCATGGCTTCTGAGACGGCCTTTTTCATGCTGTTTCGGATTGAACATGAGGTGAGCAGCTGGCCGTTTTTTCGCCTGTGGATGGCTGTCAGGGCATTGATGGCCACATTGACAAAGAGTTTTTCCCAAATTCGGGCCATGATATCCGGCACCGCTTCCGCCTCCAGGCCGGCCCTGTTGAAGAGGGCAACCAGGTCATGGAGCCGTTTTGGCGGGGAGGGCAGGGGAGTGAGCAATCCGAACCTGGTCACTCCTGCGCCGCCATCCATGACCTGGCCCGGGGCCATAAGGGTTGCTCCTGCTGAGGAGACAGCGGCTACGGCAATCCCCCTTGTCCGTCTCAGATTTTCCAGGTGGGCCATGCCGTTTTGCAGGCCGACAATCAACGTATCTTCTCTGATGAGAGGAGCTGCATGTAGCAGGGCCTGGGCTGTGGCACCGCTTTTGACGCAAAGAAGAATAACTTCGCATTTGGAAATAGCGCTCGGGTCAGTGGTGATAACCGGATGGATTGTTGTTACCTGTGAGGCATCAGTGCCCTGATACAGGGTAATTCCATTATCGGCAATAAAATCTGCCCGTTGCCGGTTATGATCGAGCAGGGTGAGGGATTCTTCCTCTCCCCCAAGCAGTGGCGCCAACCGCACCGCCAGCATGGAGCCAAGGGCGCCCGGCCCGACAAGGACAACATGCATGGCTGGATGTTATTTTATATCCGCGTCTTCTATAATGACCTTGTATTTGTAGCCGGCACCGAAATCTTTGTTCGCATGCAGGATGCCTTCAACCAGGACCGTGGAATCAAGTTTCGGGTCGGCCAGGGTCGTGACAACGAGATCATGGGTGTTTTCCATGGGATTGCCAGTGCCATCCTGGATATGGACCCAGTTTTTACCCATGATCATGTGAGAAATCTTGACCACCTTGCCCCGGACCCGCACCTTTTTGTTGTTCAGTTTCTTCCCCTGGCTGAAACATTCGCCAACGGTATAACCGTTTTTTCCCTTGGCCTTGTCGACCTTGATGTCCTTTGCCGGGACAACAGCGCTGCTGCTGCCACCGGAGGCCATCATCGCCCCACCCATCATCCCGGCGCCGCCGGCCATGGGAGCGACCGTCTTGCCGCCGCCCTGCTCCGCTCGCAGGGCCTCGGCAAAGCTGTTCTGCCCGTCCGATGTCATGGCTGCCTTGCCACCATGCGGATTGGCCATTGCTGCCTGTCCGTTCTGTTTAAGGCCGGAAGAAAAAATTATTGTTTTAAAGGTGCGGCCAAGGGTCTTGGACTTGAAATTGGTCATGGTCATGCCCGGGAGACAGGTAACCTGCTGTCCTTGCGTGACCCTGGTTTCCGGGATAGCAACCCAGACATCTTTGGTGTCATTCTGCAGTCGCAGATAGGTATAGCCGCCACTGTTCATGGTCTCAACCACCTTGCCCTGAAGAGGTTTTGCAGTGGGGGCGGCTACGGCAGCCTTGTAAGGTATTCCCGCGCATATCCCGGCCAGGAAAAATATAGTGAAAAAGAAACAGGGAAATATTCGGAGACGAAACATGACTGACCTCTTAAAAAGAAGATAAAAAAAATTGGAGCGTTGCAATGTGCGCCGGTATCTCTGGTTATCAGATCGCAGGTTCAGAGGGGGATATTTTATATTTTGGATTCCACCATCCTGCTGGTTAACAAGATTGCCGGAACAGCTTATTTTCATCGTTGATTGTGTTCTTAAGGTATCAGTGATTTATACGCAGTTGCCCAGCGGCTGTCAAGAGCCATTGTTTCAGGAAAATTGCCTGGACCCTGCCTGCCAGAAAGGGGTAACCGGTTTGGCGAGATTGTCTGAGGCGGGCATGTTTTCATGGTTGACATAGTAATGAATATTATTATAAAGTGAAATGGTCTATCAAATAGCTGGGAAAATATCATCTTCCCGCCTTGTTGCCCATCTTATTTGTGGAGGTTTTCTATGGGATTGTTCACACTTTTGAATCTACAGAGTGATCAGGTTATCGATTGGGAGATGTGTCCCGAATACACCTTTGGAACATTTGAGTCCTGGGGGGGAAAGGAGCGGATTCGCAGCAAAAATGAACGTATTTATTATTTCTTTATTGATGACTGGGGGGATGTCCCCCGGCTTTGTCTCATGGAACGGGGGATAAAGCATGCCCGGGTAGTTGCTGAAATACTCGCACCGGAGGATATGGTGCAAAGGTGTGTTGACGGCCAGGGCAAGGTTGCCCTGTACGAGAGGAGCTATGGTATCAACGATGAGTTGAAGAGCTGGCTTAAAGCCAATATCATCGAGGCGACAGACAGCTCCAGAATTATTCCTGTGCAAGAGCAGAAACAGCAAGGACTTGGAGAAAGCGGCCTGCCCGGAGTCGATGAGGTGCAGACGCAGGTCCAAACTATCACCCTTCCCGCTGGCCCTGCAGAACTCAGTGAAGAGGATGTTGTCACCCTTGTACAAAAGTACAATCTGGTCGATCATGAGCGCAATCCCACCGGCGACTTTCCCAATGTACTTGTCGACAATGGAGATGGGGCAACCGTAACCGACCTGGTGACAGGGCTGATGTGGCAACGGGAGGGGTTGGATATCATGAGTCATCGTTCCATGCGCAAAGCTCTCGAAAAACTCAATAACGATGGCTTTGCCGGACATAATGACTGGCGTTTCCCCTCCATGGCCGAGGCCCTTTCCCTGATGGAACGGCAGAAAAACAAGGACCAGTACCTTCATCCCTGTTTTTCCACTGAGCAGCCGTTTATCTTTGTCGATGCTGTGCGCAAACCGGGGGGATATTGGTTCGTCGACTATAAGCATGGCCGGGCCTTCTGGTCTTCCGGGACAATCCCGGGGGGGTTTGGCCGCTTTTGCCGTCTTGACAGAGGGAGAAAATGAAAAAGTCCTTGAATTGATTATTTGCAAATTATACAATATTGAATGGGAAAGGAGTTTTTGCCGGAGAAATCCTTTCCCCTCAGTAAATAATGTTCCGTCCACCGGAAACAGGTGCCGATGTTCAGTGGTGAAAGGTATTGTAATGTACTGATTGTAACTGAAAAAGACGAAGGAGGCTTGACCATTGAAACGGATACTGGTTGTAGACGATGAAGAGCAGATTCGTCAGATGTTGGCACAGATGCTCGGTCATGAGGGGTACGAGGTACACACCGCTGAAAATGGAGAAGAGGGCATGCGTCTGGTAACCCGTTACGCCTTTGATCTGATCATCACCGATATGATCATGCCGGTGAAAGACGGGTTGAAATTTATTATGGAACTTGTCCGGGATTATCCGGATATGCGGATTCTGGCTATTTCAGGAGGCGGGGCCATTAAAGCGGAACGATATCTGACCATGGCCGGTTATCTTGGAGATATTGCCACTCTGGAAAAGCCATTCAAGCGGGAGGCAATACTGGAGCTTGTGGAAAAACAGCTTGAGCAGAATCCCTGAAAAAACGATTCGTGGCCTCCGGATACATGGTATGGCCAAAATGGTAACAGGCCGGCGGGAAAATTTCCGTCGGCCTGTTATGATTTCCGCAGACTTGATTTGTGTGCCTGACGACTCTAATGGGCCCTGGCCAACCGTGTCTGTGGACGGGCCTTGAGCTGCGCAATTTGCCGTTTACGGAGAAATCCGTACTCGACAAGGTGTTTGATGTCCGACCACATGGTTTCACTTCCCATTATCGCAACGATAATGGATCCTTCTTTTCTTGAAAACTCACCAACATATGTCTGGCGGGCAGCCAGGGTATATCCTGTTTTGCCGCCCCTGGCCCCCTTGACCCTCCATAGTGCCCTGTTATGGTTATGCAGGGTTTTACCAAAAGAAGTCCTGATTTTTACCTGGCGCATACGCCGGGCGAATTCGTTGTCTCTCATGGCATGACGAAAAATCGTTGCCAGGTCCCTGGCCGTTGAGTGTTGTCCCTTTGCCGTCAATCCGGTGGCGGTCCGGCAGATTGTCCGGGTCGCCCCCCAGAGTTTGGCCCGCAGGGTCATCATGTGGGCGAAATCCTTTTCACTGCCGG
>JALVAI010000452.1 GCA_027011235.1 Desulfobulbaceae bacterium | reverse complement strand
GCCATCACCTATGTCATCATGCTGGGCGGGGTAGGTGGCTATATGTTCTGGGAGAGCCTTCAGGGAATGCGGCATGATAACGGATTGCCAATAGAGAAGAAAAAAACCAAAACAAAAGAGGGGGAAGAGAAAAAATCTTTTGTTCAGAACCTGCCGTTCCAGTACAAATTTGAAAAATCCGGCTGTGAGATTTCCATGCTTCTGCCGCTTTCCTTTGGCATCCTGGTCGGCGTTTTAGCCGCTATCATGGGTGTGGGCGGCGGTTTTATCATGGTGCCGGTCATGGTCTATCTCCTTCGTATGCCCATGCATGTTGTGGTCGGTACCAGTTTGTTTCAAATCCTTTTTACCTGTGTCAACGTTACCATTATGCAGGCCTGGTCCAACCATACGGTTGATTTTGTCCTGGCTGTCCTTCTTCTTCTCGGTTCCACCATCGGCGCCCAGGTCGGAACGGCTGTCTCCAAGCGGCTCAATGCCGACCAGTTGAAGATCATGCTGGCAAGTCTGGTCCTGCTGGTCTGTGTGAAGATGATGGCGGGATTGTTGATGACGCCTTCCATTATGGTTGCGCTCAAGGGTGGACACTGATAGAGATAAAGAGGAGAATAATACAATGAATCGGAAAATATACGGAATTATCCTGTGTCTGCTGTCCGCTTGCATTTGGTGCGGATCGGTGCTGGCCGCAGACAGTGATCCCACGCTTCGGCTTGCCCGTTCCATCCTGCAGATTACAACCTTTTATAATGGCACGACACTTAAGGCATCCGGGACTCTGCCGGCGAATGCGGATGTTTTGCTCCATGTTATCGGGGCAAAGAAAGATGTTGCCTTGAAGGTCAAAGGCAAGGTGGCTGGTCTGTTATGGATGAACAAGACCGATGTCGAACTTGAAAATACACCGGCGGTCTACATGGTCTACACGCCGGAGAAAGTCGGCAAGGACCTTCTGCTTGCCCAGCTCGAAGGCGACGCCGGTGCCCTGGCCAGGGATGTCGCCATGCTGGGAATCGGGTATAAGGCCCTGGTCAAGGATATTGACATCAAACCGGAATCTGCAGACAAGAAATTTGTCTTTGGTGAATATGTAAAGCTTATGGAAAAAGCCGGGGTATACGGGGTGTATAACGGAGCTGTCGAATATGGCCCGATCAAGGATGGCAGGAAGTCGTTTGCGGTGACCTTGAATATTCCGCCCAAAATGAATGCCGGTAAATACCTGGTCGAAGCAATTACCGTCAAAGGCGGCAAACCCGTTGGCCGGGCCAGTGAAGAGATCACCATTGAGCTTTCCGGGCTGCCCAAAATCATCGCCTCCCTTGCCTATGAACATTCACTTCTTTTCGGTATCATGGCCGTTGCCATTGCCGTTGCCACCGGCCTGCTTATCGGGGTCTTGTTCAAAGGGGGGGGCGGCGCCCATTGATATATCATAATTGTGAAATAAAAGACTATGAGCGTAATTGACCGGATCCGTCGGCTTTTCAGTGGCAAGAAAAAGGAAACAATCCCGTTCAAGATTCTTTTCGCCGAATTTAAAAAGAGCCTTGAACTGAATAACCAGATCCTTGATCTTATCGCCGATGCCAATGACAAGCTCAGCGGGGATTATATCTTTGGTGAGCAGTATATCCAGCAAACCTGCCGGCAACTGGCGGATCTGGTCCGACAGCTCATAGTCACCATCAACCATCTGACCGAACAGAAATATGCGGCCCTCTATATCAGCTTTCATAAGATTGAAGAGGACATAGAAACACTGTTGCAGGGAAGAGTCCTTGGACAGGTAAAGGATTACATCCTTCCCTATTCAATGATTTCAAGAGCGTTAACCGATTCGGTGGGAGGAAAAAATGCCCATATCGCCGAAATAGGTAACCTGCTCGATCACCGGATACCCGATGGTTTTGCCATCACCACGGAGGGTTTTAACCTCTTTCTCGATGAAAATAATATTCGGGACAAGATCTTATCCATCCGCCGGAGCTGGCACCAGAGCGAGATCCCGGTTGACGAGGCCTCCCGCCGTATTCAGCGGGCCATAAAAGAGGCAAAGGTGCCTGCAAAACTGGAGATGGAGATACTGGCCGCCGCCGAAGTCCTCAGCAGACGACATAAGGATATCACTCCCTGTTTTGCCGTCCGGTCCAGTGCCCTTGGCGAGGACGAGATTTCTTCCTTTGCCGGCCAGTACTTAAGTCGGCTTAATATTCCGTTACAAGAAATCCCCCAGGCCTATAAGGAGGTCCTGGCCAGCCTCTACAGTCCGGAAGCCATGGAATATCGTCTGATGATGGACTTCAGGCCCCATGAGATCATGATGGCGGTCGCCTGTCAACTCATGATTCCGGCCAAAGCCAGCGGCGTTCTCTACACCTATGATCCAGTACGGCCGGAAAACGAAACCATGATTGTCAACTCGGCCTGGGGACTGGGGGAACCCATTGTTGCCGGAGAAGTGCCGACCGACCATTTTGTTCTTGATCGCAGCCCTCCCTATGAAGTCCGGGAGGTACAGATTGTCCATAAAACCAAAACCATGGTACAGCGAGGTTGTGGTGGAACCGGTATAGACGGTGTGCATGAAGACCAGCGCCGGGAGTCGAGCCTGACCACGGAGCAGCTCCGGGAACTTGCCGAGATCGGCATGCGGTTGGAAAAATATTTCAAGCGGCCCCAGGATATAGAATTTGCCATTGATCCACAGGACCGGGTGGTTGTTCTCCAGTCCAGGCAGCTGCGTCTGCAACAGACACGAGCGCCCCGTGCCTGTGACTTGCATGACCTGGAGGAAAAGTATCCGGTTCTCATCAGGGGGCGGGGTATTGCCGCCATGGAGGGCATTGCCATTGGACCGGCCTGGGTCTTTTCCGAGGAGCGGGACCTGAATGATTTTCCCATGGGAGGCATTCTTGTTGCCTGTCATGCCACCCCTCAACTTGCCCGGGTTATCCACAAGGCGGTGGGTTTTATAACCGATGTCGGTTCCACTACCGGCCACCTGGCCACCGTGGCCAGGGAATTCCGGGTGCCGGCCCTGTTCAAGACAGAGAACGCAACCAAAGTAATTGCCGATGGTGAGGAAATCACGCTTGATACGGAATGTTTGACCGTTTACAAGGGAGCCGTCCAGGAGTTGCAATACTATGCGATCCAGGAAGAACCCATTGAAGAGATGTATGAATATCGATTGCTGAGGAGAGTTCTGAAGAAGATCGAACCTCTTAACCTGACCGATCCGACTGCTGAAAATTTTACCCCGGAGGGATGCCGCACCTATCATGATCTGACCCGTTTTGTCCATGAAAAGGCGGTGGAAACCATTATTGATCTCAACTTCTACCACGCCCATCATCGTGATACCCAGGCGGGTAAACTACTCTGGGATTTCCCGCTGGACCTTATCCTGATCGATGTCGGCGGGGGTATCGAAGGCTCCCATCCCAATGGTGTCCGGCCCGAACAGATAACCTCGGTGCCCATGCGGGCAATTCTCGATGGCATGTCCTATCCCGGCATCTGGGATATGGCCCCGGCCGGAGTCGATTTCTCCAGCTTCATGTCCAGCCTGACCAGAACCACTTCGGTGCGTTCCACCTCGCCGGAAGATGTGGGACGCAATCTGGCCGTTGTCTCGGCCGAGTACACCAATATCAACTTTCGGCTCGGTTATCATTTTACGGTCATTGATGCCTTTGTCTCCGATAATATTTTAGATAATCATATTTATTTCAGGTTTTCCGGTGGCGTCACCGAAACAATCAGGCGGTCCAGGAGGACCCGGTTGCTGGCAAAAATACTTTCCCATTATGATTTTCTTTGTGAGCTGTATGGTGATATTGTCATCGCCAGATTGAAAAGAACAAACCGGAAGCGGATGATGAAACGTCTTTTTCTTCTTGGCGTACTTGTCGGCTTTACCCGGCAGCTTGATGTCGAGATGGTCAGTGAAGAGACCATAGACATTTTTTTCAACAAGATACGAACCATCATGGAGCAAGAGCATGGCGAATAAGCAGACCAGTATCATGATCCTGGATGATGAACCCATTGTCGGCAAGCGGTTGAAGCCGTCACTGGAAAAAAAAGGCTATGAGGTTGAATCTTTCACCAGCAGTAAAGAGGCCTTGGAGCGAATTGAAGAGCGGGCCTTTGATATTGTGGTCACCGATCTGAAGATGGAGGGGATGGATGGTATGCAGTTCCTTACCCTGGTGAAAGAAAAGTATCCGGATACCGAGGTGATTGTTATCACCGGCTTTGCCACCATGGCGACTGCCCGGGAATCTTTCAATAAGGGAGTGTTCGATTTTTTGGCAAAACCATTTAAACTCGGGGAAATAGTCGAAGTTATCGCCAGGGCGGAGGCAAAGAAAAAGAAAGATGGGAAGGCTTGATTGTCTGTTGTGACCAACGAAGATCCTCCGTGTTAAGGTGATGTCCATGTTGAAAACCCTGTTATATGTTGATGAAAATCTGGCTGCAAGTATTGCCCTGCGTTTTACGGCGTATCTGAATAAATTTATACCTCTTTCTCTTTTCATCATCCATGTGGAGCAACCCGATGAAAAGGAACAGGTCGGCTCAGGATGGATTCAGAGGGCCTGGGAGGATGGAGTCGGCGCAAATGGGAAAAGGGTGGTTGACCGGATGCTGCGCACCGAAAATATTGACTGTCCTCTGGCTGGTCGACCCAAAATATTTGTTGGTAACCGGACCGAGGAAGTTATGTATGAACTGCGAAGTGGTTCATATCAGTTATATATTGAAGGATATTTAACTACCGCTGATCCGGAACAGTTCTACCAGGTTATCAGCTCGCCGCTCTACTCCCAGGCGCCATGCCCTGTACTGATGGTAAAAAACCTTTCCATCAGCAAGAAATGCGCCCTGCTCTGTGCCGACAGTGTAGATTCCGGGGAATTGGTTGAAAAGAGCATGGAAATACTGGGGGGCTCGAGTTTTGGTTTTGATATCGTTTATTTTAAATTTAAAGAGAATAAGCAGTTGGTAACTCTGGACCGGGAAGAGGGTGGCAGGAATCTTGTTGAGGCGGAAACATTGCTTTCCCGAATGGGGAAAAGGGCAGATAATGTGGTTGTACTTTCCGGAACACCTGAACAGGTTGGCGATTATCTGAAGGATTATGCCCTGGTAGCTTCGACCCTGCCGAGTAGAAAGAGTATGCGTATGGCCACGTTGGCCAATTCTCTCTCTTCCGTGTTGCTGGTTCATTGACCAGGGCCGGAAGAAAGCGAGCGAGGGGGATGAAATGAAAATACTGGTTATGCTGGATACAGGAAATTACAGTCGCAGAATCATCAAGGATGTTGCCCGGCTTGCCAAAAATACCTTTGCCGATATCATATTTTTAGGCGTGCAGGAAAATAATAAAAAACCGGCAAAATCCCTGGTTAATGGGTTGTTGAAATACCAGCAGGATCTGTATGGATTTTTTCCTCCCGAAGATTTGCCCTATGCTGAATTTACCGATCGATCCTGGCGGGAAACAGGACCGGGTAAATGGCTGTTGACTTCCAGGGGAATGAAAGAGTTTTCCCTCCACATACGGACCGGAAGTGTTGCCAGGGAAGCCCTTGCTCTGGCGGCGGAAGTGGAAAGTGATTTGATAATTCTTGGCTGCAGCCGGAAATTCGGTTGTGAATGGGACGGCGAGATGAATGTGCCTTTGCGAGTGGCCAGGGACGCTCCATGTTCAGTCCTTGTTATCAAGAAGGTGGGCAAGGCCAAGCAGATTATTTCCATCCTTGACCAGTCTGTTGTCAGCCAGGACTCGTTGGAACTGGTGAACCAGTTGGTGACCTTGCACGATGCCGGTCTGAAGATCGTCGGCGTGAAGGAGAAAAAAGGAAAAAAAGACAAGATCGAAAAACAGATGGTCGAGCTACTCAAGTATTATAATGAACTGGGTATCGGTGCCTGGATCAAACTGATGAATCGTGAAGAGGTGCAGGACTATGTGACCGCTTCCTCGCGGGAAGGGATTGTAGCCCTGTGGATGGGGGGAAGGGAATCTCTTCTGAAAAAACTGTTTTCCCGATCCATGGTGGATAAACTGCTTGAGAACACAACTTCTTCTTTGCTTATTTTGCGTTAACACCCTGTCATCCCAACCAGAAGTTGAAGCCTACAGGGCGGAACAACTGCTGCCTGTATCTCATGTGTCCCGGTAAAGCGTCATTGAATATACGAGTCGCAACCTCTCATTCGATATTCTGATATTTTTCCTCAATACCTTGCCCTTGGCAAGGTCACATCGTAGTATCGAAAAACAGGGCCTTTTAATGATGTTTCGCGGAATAACCTTCATGGATTGTGGTATTTTTTTTATCGCACGGTTTTCCAGTGAGTGGTAAATATAAAAGATTGTGTCCTGCTGGTATTGGTTGGCGGTCAAGGACAATATAGAGACGAGAGATTCTCGTGCGATGGAGCCTAAGGCGGGTTTTTTTGCCAGCAACCCAAGTCTGTAGGAGCGGCTTCAGGCGCGAAATTTTCATGGTTATCCTGGTGATTGGGTGGGCTGTTCGCGGGTAAATCCGCTCCTGCAGCATGTGCAATAACACGCGTAACCTTATTTTTGGATAAGAATTATATCGAGAGTTGTGAAGGAACAATAAAGAATGGAGCAGAGCGAAGTCCATAGCGGTCATCTGAGCGAAGAGAGAAAGGCCGTTTTTCAGCCCGTTGAACTGGCGATAAAAAACCGGCGGCTGGCAGGAAAACGAACGGATTTTCTTGAGGAGATTTTTCCTGCCCGCAAGGCCTACTCCGAAGAGCTCAAGCGTGATCTTGACGAGATTATGCAGGCCATTCTCGAAGAAGAATCACTGAAAAATGCCCTGTCGCTGCTCGGTACCAAGTATGCCATTGAACGGACTCTTCTGGCTGAAGAACGTAATATCATGGCTGAGGAGCGGAATCTGCTTGGCGAAAAGCGCACTCGCCGTTCCCAAGTCAGGACCGAGCTGGCCGAAAAACGAAGCGGTCTTGCCCGAATCCGGACGCTGCTGGCAAGAAATCGTTCTTTTCTGGCGGAAAAACGTACCTCCATGGCCCAGCAGCGGACCACCCTGGCCAAGGCCCGCACCCATCTCGCCTTTATCAGGACCGGCGTGGCCCTGGTCGCATTGGGCAGCGCCCTGACCCGTTATTTCAGCCTTGGCTGGTGGACCATCCTGGACGTCAGTATTCTTGTCCTTGGTGTTGTCATGGTTGGTATGGGGATTTACTTCTATCTGCCAACCAGAAAGGAAGAAGGCCGTTTGATTGATATCATGCGCCAGAAAGAAGAGGAGCTGATGCGGCGAAAACCCCGCATCCTGGTACTCGATGATGACCTGGCCGTGTGCAAGATGGTAAAAGTCTATCTGGAAAAATCTGGATATGAGGTGGAGGCCTTCACCAATCCCCATGTCGCCAAGCAGCGGCTTGAGGCCAGCCAGTTTGACGTGGTTATCACCGACATGATGATGGAGGGAATGACGGGCAAGGAAATCCTGCAGCTTGTCAAGCGGATTTCGCCCCAGACCCAGGTCATAATGATTACTCATATGGAAGAACACTTTATAGAAGATGTCAAAGGAGAGCTCTTTTCCTATTTTTCCAAACCGGTTGACATCAAGAAATTGCTGGCCAGTGTCAAACAAGCCGTTGAAGAACGGATGCTGGTGTAGGAGAGCAGACAATGATCAGATTATGGAAGTCCCTGCACGATGCCAAAAAGGCAAAGGAAACCAATGCCGAACAGCTTATTCGTGAAAAATATGAGGCATTTTTAACCATATTGGCGGAAAATTCCCATGCCCTTGAATTGATGACGGAGCTGGAAAAGAATCTTCTTGAGAACCGTCTTATCAGTATTCCCTACCTGAAAAATATGGTGAAAAATCTGTCCAAAAGCGTTTTCAGCGTTGTTGACAATCTGGAACGCTTGTCAGGCGGGCAGTATCCAGCCTTGAATGATGTGTATGATACAATCGAGCGTGAAATCAGGACGATACTGACCGGTAGCAAAATACCCGTCTATACACCGGTAGTTATTCGCATGGATGATATCCACAGCGGTCATATCGACAAGGTGGGGAGCAAGATGGCCAACCTTGGCGAACTGCGCAATCATTTTAATATAAACGTGCCAGATGGCTTTGCCCTTACGGCCTGTGCCTATACCCATTTTGCCGAATACAATGATCTTCCCCGGCAGATTGCCCGGGTTTTGACAAATCTCGATATAGGAAACAGTCAACAACTCTTGCAGGCTGAAAAGGAGATCAAGTCGATCATCACGGAGGCGGTTATTCCACCTGAAATTGAGGATGCCGTTCAAACGATAAGCAAGGAAATGGAGGAAAAAAATGGTCGCGAGATGTACTGGGCCGTTCGCAGCAGCGCTATTGGCGAGGACCTGGAAAATTCCTTTGCCGGTCAGTTTTCCTCCATCCTCAATGTACCAACCGATGAGTTGCTGGATAAATACAAGGAGGTGGTTGCCAGCAAGTACAATGCCCGCAACATGCTCTACCAGCGAATGAAGGATATCCGGTCCGATGATGTCAACATGAGTGTCGGTATCATCGAGATGGTGCGGCCCATGACCTCGGGCGTTCTTTATACGGTTGAGCCCATGCGACCGGATTCAGGAGAACTTGTCGTCTCTGCTATCTGGGGCCTGGGGCAGCTGCTGGTGGAGGGGGTGACTTCCGCGGACATGTTTGTCCTCAAGAGGGAGCCTGGTTTTCCGCTGGTCAAGGAAGAAATCGCCCAGAAGGAAATGTGTTTGATATCACTTGCGGAAGGAGGGGTGCAGCATGACATGACCTGTGAAGATGAGTGCCAGCGGCCCTGTCTGACCCACGAGCAGTTGCAGATTCTTGGTGAAACCGGACTTAAGATAGAAAAACATTTCAAGGCGCCCCAGGACATTGAATGGTGTTTTGATGAGAACGGCAAGCTGATTGTTGTCCAGACCAGACCGCTGCATGTTCTGGATCATACCGATCGGCGGCAGTTGAAGGCGCCGGTGACCGCTCCGGTCATTGCCAAAAATTGTCGTGCGGTTGCCGGCGGTGTAGGTGCGGGTGAGGTTTGCAAGGTCACGGATATTCATGAAATTTTTACCTTTCCCGAGGGTGGCATCATGGTGTTGAAAAATTCTTCGCCCCGTTTTATCGGCGCCCTGACCAAGGCTTCGGCAGTGGTTGTTGAAAAGGGCAACAGGACCGACCACATGTCTTCCGTGGTCCGGGAACTCAATGTGCCCTGTCTGGTGAAAATACCGGAAATTTTTTCCACCTTGAAAAACGGGCAGGTGATTACCGTCGATGCCACGGAAGGCACCATCTATGAGGGTAAGGTAACCGAACTGCTGGAGGCTGACGACACAGTGGTCAAGGACCCGTCTGTGGATGTCTCGCAAACCGAGTCTCACTGGCTGCTCTCGAGAATGGCGGAATACATTTTTCCGCTGCATCTGACCGATCCGCGGGTAAGTGATTTTCGGGCCAGCGCCTGTACGACCTGGCACGATATTCTTCGCTTTTCCCATGAGACTGCCCTCAATGAAATTTTTCTTCTCAAGCAGAAAGGCAATCTCAATACAATAAAAAATGTCTACCGAATCAGTACAGAACTGCCCTTTAAACTGTTTGTTTTTGATCTCTTCGATACAACGGTCCAGGGTGGTCGGGATAGAAATATCAAGCCCGAGCAGGTTAATGCCCGGCCCTTTCGTGAACTTTGGAAAGGCATGACCGCATCGGATGTTACCTGGAGCGGCCCCACACAGCAGATGGGAGCCAAGGACCTGTTGTCAGCGATGACCAGAACAACCGCCTTTGAAACCAAACCCGAAGATGCCAAAAGTTATGCTGTTGTTACCCCGGAATACCTCAACTTAAGTTTGAGCATGGGGTATCATTATGTGACCCTGGATTGTTATATAGCCGAAGACCCCTATAACAATTACATTACCCTTTCTTTTAAGGGAGGTGCTGCCGATACCAGGAGAAGACGGCTGCGGGTTTTGCTTATTGCCGAAATCTTAAAGCCGCTCGGGTTTGATGTAACGGTGAAAAATGATTTCCTCAAGGCCAGAATCAAGGCCGAGGGCAGTGAAGAACTGTTACGAATCGTCTATGAACTGGGTCGTATGTTTGCAGTAACCAGACTGTTGGACGTCGCCCTTGAGGATGAAAAGATGATCAAAGAATGCGCCCAAAGGTTCCTTGATCGCAAACCCCTGTTGGGATAATGGGATGTCGGAAATTGTAGTTTGACAACTGCCCTAAAATACGATAAATTATCAGCTTCGGTAGAAGAAAAAAATGGGTCTGGACTGATGGAATCAACCATTTTTTTCGATATTAGGTTGGTTTTCAGGGGCTTTTTCGTTGCCGGTTATGCGGGCGGGCCGCTTGAAGGGTATATCGTAAGAAGATTACAGACAAGGAGAGTACAATGGCATTAACGGTTAAGGCTATCGCCGAGAGTATAAATATCATGGGAACCCGCAGTGGTAACGCCATGAAGGAACGAAATCCGGGACCGATCCAGGAGATGGCCAAGGAAGAGACGGCCGCTGGAGCTGCATATCTTGATTTGAACATTGGACCAGCCCGCAAGGACGGCACCGAACTCATGCCCTGGGTTGTTGAGACCGTGCAGGCAGCGGTGGACACTCCCCTGTGTCTGGATTCCACCAACACCGATGCCATGGCCGCCGGATTCAAGGTGGTCGCCAATAAGAGCCAGGCAATTATGAACTCCATTTCCGCCCAGCCGGAACGCATGGAGGCCCTGATTCCCGTTGCCGCTGAAGCGGGTTGCGATGTTATTGCCCTGCTCTGGGGTCCGGACGGGATGCCGCGTGATTCCAACGAGCGCGCCGCCATGGCGGTTGATCTGATGATGGCCCTGAACGAGGCTGGGATACCCAATGAAAAGATCCTCTTTGATCCCATCGGCACGCCCATTACCCTTGGCGCCGACCAGATCGCCTCTGGCCTTGAGTTTATGATGATGCTTGGTGATATCGCCCCCGGTTCCGGTTCCACGGTTGGTCTGTCAAACGTTTCCAACGGCGTTGCCGATCATCTGCGCAAGTATCTGGATCGCACCTATCTTATCATGTTGATGAAATACGGCATTTCCACCGCCATCGTCAACTCGTATGATAAGGAGCTGATGGCCATTTGCAGGGGTGAACGCCAGGAGTTGGTTGACCTGGTCCATGGCATGATGGACGGCAACGAACCTGATCCCGCCTCGCTAGAGGGAGCGGCGCTTGAGCATTACAAGACCTACAAGGCCCTGTCCGGCCAGACCGTTTTTTCCGAGTCCTGGCTTGAGCTGTAACGGGTCATAATCCGGACGGAATTTATGGTCAAGCGGACTGTCTCGGGACACCATATTGTCTATGGTGTCCTGCAGGATTACCTGACCGGTGAAGAGCTGCCTGATACCGATGATGAACGGACCCGGCAATGGCTGGCCAGAATGCTGGTTGAAGAAAAAGGGTATGCCAGAAATGAGCTTGAGCCGCGCCTGTGCATTGAAACGACCTTTAATCATATTTTTGTCCGGTCCATTATCGACCTGACCGTGCGCATAGAGGGAAGGCGCCTGTTTATTCTTCGATACGGTCCGGGCTCCCTGGTCACCAGGGAGAAGTCTGTTATTGCCGCAGCCCGGGTCCTTGATCCCGACTATCGCATTCCCTATGGGGTGATTACCAATGGCCGGGATGCGGAACTGCTGGAAACAGCCCGGGGCAAGGTGCTGGCCAGAGGCATGGAGGCCATTCCCGACCGGCGGCAGGCGGAAAAATTATTGCAAGAGGCCCGGTTCGAGGCCTATGACGATCCCGGACAACGGGAAAAAGCTCTCAGGGTGTTAAACACCTTTGATCTTGAAATTTGCTGTCGGGGTGACAGTTGCAACCTTCCGTAATTTTTCGTAATTTATTGTTCGTAAAACAAGGTTGTCTCCTCAGCAAAGGCAGGTTTTATCCGTAACCCAAGTCTGTAGGAGCGGCTTTGGCCGCGAATGTGTCGTTTGCTTTGGGTTGCGGGCAATGCTCGTATTCGTTGCTTGTGGCTGTCGTCGGGAAAGTGGCGTTGGCCATGTTGGTTTTATTAAGGATGTAGAATATCATGACTGAAACAAGTACGTGGACAAAAACAAGTTGGCGGAGCCGTCCTGTTTTACAGCAGCCGAACTGGCCGGACAAGGAAAGGCTGGAGGAAATTTTAGCGACCATCGCCACCCTGCCGCCGCTGGTGTTTGCCGGTGAAATCAGGGACCTGAAGGAGCAGCTGGCCCAGGCGTCACGCGGGGAGGCCTTTCTTTTGCAGGGCGGAGACTGTTCCGAGGAATTTGCCCGTTGTACGGCGCCCAATATCCGGGAGACCTTGAAGGTCCTTTTGCAGATGGCGGTTACCCTGACCTATGCCGGCGGCAAGCCGGTGGTCAAGGTTGGCCGCATAGCCGGTCAGTATGCCAAACCGCGTTCTTCCGACACTGAAATAGTAAACGGAGTCGAGCTGCCGAGTTACCGGGGAGACATGGCCAATTCTATTGAGCCGACCCTGGAAGCGCGAACTCCTGATCCGGCCCGCCTGCTGCAGGGATATAATATGTCAGCTGCTACCTTGAACCTGTTGCGGGCCTTTACCAAAGGGGGATTCGGCGCCCTGCACCGGGTCCAGGCCTGGAACCAGGAATTTGTCAAGCAGTCGCCCATGGGCAGATCCTATGAACGACTGGCCAAGCAGATCAGTCAGGCCCTGGCCTTCATGGAAACCATTGGTATAGACACTGACACACCCCAGCTTAAACAGGCGCAGTTTTATACCTCCCACGAGGCCCTGTTCCTTGGTTACGAGGAGGCGTTGACCCGTGAGGATTCAACCCGGGGCGGTTGGTATGACTGTTCCGGCCATATGCTGTGGATTGGTGACCGTACCCGCCAGATCGACGGCGCCCATGTCGAGTTTCTGCGGGGAGTTCTTAATCCCATCGGCATGAAGGTGGGGCCCAAGCATGATATTGATGATATCCTGGCCATTATCGAGCGATTGAATCCCACCAACGAACCGGGCCGAATGACCCTGATTGCCCGGTTTGGGGCCCGTGATATTGAAAAATACCTGCCGCCGCTTGTTCGGGCGGTGAAAAAAGAGGGGTTGAATGTGTTGTGGAGCTGCGACCCCATGCATGCCAATATCCGCAAGGCAAAAAGTGGGCATAAGACCAGGAGCTTTGATGATATTTTATCGGAATTGCGATGCTTTTTTGAATTGCACTGGTCCGAGGGGACCATACCAGGCGGCGTTCATTTTGAGTTGACCGGCGACAATGTTACCGAATGCACCGGCGGGGCCCGGCAACTGGCCGATGCCCAGCTTGGAGAGAATTATCTGACCACCTGTGATCCGCGTCTCAATGCGGAGCAATCCCTGGAAATGGCCTTTCAGATAGCTGAAATGATACGCAGTTGATTCTTTTTTGCTATCCTGCCTGTTATCCGGCCCGCCGAAATGTTTCGGCGGGCCGGTTTTTTTTGGGGGGGGAGAAATGTCACAGCTGATCGCTGTTGAAAAGATCGAGGATCTGCTGTTTGTCCGTGGCCTGCATCAGGAGCCTGCGATTGGCCTCATTTTTCAGCAGCTGGCTGACCCGGGCCAGGGAGCGGAGATATTCATCGGCCTTGCCCGTGGGTGAGAGGATCTGCACAAAGAGATGGACCGGTCTGTTGTCAATGGCCTCAAAACTGATACCTGTGCTTGAGCGCCCAAAGCAGAGAACCGGACGGTCCAGGCCGGGTACCTTGGCATGGGGTATGGCAACCCCGTTACCAACGCCGGTGGAGCCCACCTGTTCCCTTTCCTGCAGGACATTCACCAGCATGTCTGGATCAACGTCCCCGCAGCAGGTCTGTACGGCAGAGGCAAGTTCCCGCAGGGCCTCGTCCTTGCCGGTTGATTGCATCTCCAGGATGATGCATTGGTGGCCGAGTGTAAGCATGTTGTTCTAAGTCCTTGCCTGACGCCGATGTTTGACCGGCAGAATTTTCATCTGGTCCCTGTACTTGGCTACGGTGCGCCTGGCGACCTTGATCTTTTCTTCGGCCAGCATTTGCGAGATTTTATTGTCGCTGAGTGGTTTGGTCGGGTCTTCAGCGGCAATATAACGGCGGATTTTAGTCTTGATGGCCTCGGCGGCAACAACGTCACCATCGGTGGTGGCCACGGCTGTTGAGAAAAAATATTTCAACTCATAGATACCCTGGGGGGTATGGGCATACTTATGGGAGGTGACCCGACTGACCGTTGATTCGTGCATGCCGATATCATCGGCGACATCACGCAGGATGAGGGGCTTGAGGTAGCCCGGACCCCGTTCAAAGAAGTCCCGTTGAAATTTGAGCAAACTCTCCATGACCTTGTAAATAGTCCGTTGCCGCTGGTGGATGGACTTGATGAACCATTCGGCATTGCGTTTTGATTCACGCAGATAACTCTTTGATTCGCTGGACATGGAGTTTTTCTGCTTGAGCAGGGCCTTGTACTCTTCCGAGATCTGGAGTTTGGGCAGACCGTCGTCGTTGAGCTGGATGACAAAATCATCGTCAACTTTATATACATAGACGTCGGGAATTACATAGTTTGTCTGTTCGTTGCTGTATTCGTTCCCCGGGTAGGGCTGGAGCTGCTCGATGATCTTGACCGCTTCCTTGACCAGCCGGACCGAGGAACCGGTTTCCCGGGCAATCTGGGCATAATTTTTTGTCTGCAGCAGGTTGAGGTGGGTATCGATAATCGAGTAAGCAAGAGTCTCTTCCAGTCCCTTGCGCTCAAGTTGTAAAAGCAGTGATTCCCGGATATCGCGGCCGGCGATTCCGGGTGGATCAAGACTCTGGACAAGGCGAATGGCGCCTTTGGCCTCTTCTTCCGAACAGTTGCCATAGGCGGCAATATCTTCTACGTCTGCCTCCAGGAAACCATGACCGTCGAGATTGCCGACGATAAAATGGGTTAATCTGGTGTCCAGTTCGTCAAGGTCCATATGGGTCAGCTGCCAGAGCAGGAAAGAATCAAGCCCCGGTGCCTTGGAAATAAAATCGAACTGGGAAGGGGCATCGGCCGGGGGAGTTTCCCGGGCAAAAGAAAAATCGGTGTCAAAGGTGTTGGCATAGTCATCCCAGTTGACCTCCGCCACCTTGGCCGGGTCTTCGCCCTCTACCTGGCTGGTAACGGGTTCTTCCACCCTTTCCCTGTGTTCGGCGGCACCCAGTTCATCCGGATTGGTTTTTTCTTCCCGGGTGGGCACCACCTCTTCCAGCATGGGATTCTGCTCAATTTCAGCCTGCAGGGCATCGGTGAGCTCCAGGCGGTTAAGCTGCAAAAGCTTGATGGCCTGCCGCAGCTGCGGCGTCATGACCAGCTTTTGGGCAAGTTTGAGGTTTTGGCGAAGATCAAGCATTTTTTGTGCTGTTACCTGTGGTTCCGATGATCAAAACTGATCGCCTTACATGCTGAAATTTTCACCAAGATACATCTTTCGGGCCAGGGAGCTTTCGGTAATATCAACGGCAGCGCCGCTGGTCAGGATTCGTCCGTCATTCATGATATAGGCAAAGTCACAGACCTGGAGTGTTTCGCGAACATTGTGGTCGGAAATCAGGACCCCTAAGTTTTTCTCTTTCAAACTACGGATGATCTGCTGCAGGTCAGCCACCGACAGTGGATCAACCCCGGCAAAGGGTTCATCGAGCAGGATAAATCTGGGCCGGGTGGCCAGGGCGCGCATGATCTCCACCCGCCGCCGTTCTCCGCCGGACAGGGCATGCCCTTTGTTGTCCGCCAGGTAGCCTATTTTGAGCTCATCCATCAACTCCTCAATGCGGTTGTTGATTTCATTTTTCGGCAGTCCCAAAGGTTCCAGGACGATGCGGACATTTTCAACCACGGTCAGTTTCTTGAATACCGATGGCTCCTGGGCCAGGTAGGTAATGCCGCGTGAGGCCCTTTTGTGGATGGGCAGGGCGGTAATATCCTCACCGTCCAGCAATATAGAACCGTCCGTCGGCCGGATAAAGCCGACCATGGAGTAAAAGGTTGTGGTCTTACCGGCGCCGTTGGGGCCCAGCAGGCCGACAACCGAGGCTGCGGTAACCTGCAGGTTGACCTGGTCCACCACCCGCCGGTTGCGGTACTCCTTGACCAGGTTTCTGGTTTCAAGCAGAGAGCAGTCAGCGGTCATTTTTTTGTGTCCGATTCCGGATGAATGACCGCCGTGACCCGACCGGATTTTTTCCTGTCCTGCTCGACAATGGAGCGCTTTTCATCGAGATAGTAGGTGATTGTCTTGCCCGATACCATGTTGGGACCCTGCCATGCCTTGGCATTGCCGCTGAGGATTACCTTGCGGTCCCTGGCAAAATAATCCATGCGATTGCCGGTGCCGAGCCAGTCACCCTGGGTGATTTCCACATTTTTTCTGCAGATGAGTTTCTTGACCTCGCTGGAACTGTTCCGGCCCTTTTTTTTGCCCTTGTCCTGGGTGTAGTAGACGGTCATCTCCTGGCAACGAATGGTCAGGTTACCCTGGCTGGCATCAACGTTGCCGAGAAATATGACCGAATTTTTCTGTTCCTGGGAGATCATCCGGTCCGCTTCGATGTGGATGGGCGCCGATGCCTTGTCGGCTCCAAAGGCGGCGACCGAAAGCAACAGAAGGATCGCCGGTAAAATGAGCAGTGGAATATTTTTTATCGTTAGTGTTTTCATAACCTATTATATGTATGTTTTTCTAAAAAAAGCAGGGAGGATATGTATCCGGTTTGTTTTTTGCAAAGGCAATTGTACAAGGTCATCGAATAAAAGTAAAGAGGTTCCGGTGCGGTTTTCCTCTGCGTAATCCTGCAATACAACTGTTTACAGCCGTTTGCGGGACGGGTAATATAGCTTGTTTCTACCCGTGTCGGAAAAACCGGCCCCTTGTGATCATTTGATGTGGAGATGGTATGGAAAAAAGCATAGCCAAGGCCAAGGTCCTGATAGAGTCGCTGCCATATATCCGTGAATTTAATGAAAAAACCGTGGTGATCAAGTATGGCGGCCATGCCATGGTAGATGAAGAGCTCAAGAAGAATTTCGCCCTTGATATCATTTTGATGAAGTACATCGGTTTGAATCCGGTTATTGTCCATGGCGGCGGGCCACAGATCAACCGTTTCCTGGAAAAGATGCAGATCACGCCCAGCTATATCCAGGGAATGCGGGTGACCGACGGCGAAACCATGGACGTGGTCGAAATGGTGCTGGTGGGCAAGGTCAACAAGGAAATCGTCGGTCTGATCAACCACTGCGGCGGCAAGGCGGTTGGCCTGTCCGGCCGGGACGGCGATCTTGTCCAGGCGAGGAAGATGCGCATCCACAGTAAATCCGACGATGCCAACCGGCCGCCTGAACTCATTGATCTGGGCCGGGTCGGCGAGGTGACCAGGATCAATCCGGATATTCTGCAAACCCTGGACAGTCAGGATTTTATTCCGGTCATTGCGCCGGTGGGCGTGGGTGAGGACGGGCAGGCGTTTAATATCAACGCTGATCTGGTGGCAGGCGCCATTGCCGCCGAGCTCGGAGCCGTCAAGCTGATCCTGCTCACCGATGTGGAAGGGGTGAAGAATTCCGAGGGTGATCTCCTGTCCACCATCCACCGGGATGAAATAGAGACCCTGATTGACCAGGATGTTATCGGCGGCGGCATGATCCCCAAGGTCCGTTGTTGTCAGGCGGCCCTGGATGGCGGTGTAACCAAAACCCATATCATCGATGGGCGGCGGGAGCATGCCGTGCTGCTGGAAATTTTTACCCCGGAAGGGATCGGGACGGAGATTATATCATGATGGCGTCATAAAAACTTCGATCTACTGCGTCGTGTGTGCCGGGGTGATTCACAACATACTACCTGTATATCTGTGTTTTTACTGGAGTTTAGAGTTTCACGGCCCGGTGTGTCGGGTCAACAATTTTACA
>JALVAI010000451.1 GCA_027011235.1 Desulfobulbaceae bacterium | reverse complement strand
TCAAGGCGGCTGAAGCAGCCCCTACAGACTTGGGTTGCGGGCAACGCCCGCATTAGGGTAAAGAAGATCGGCTGTACGGGAAATCATGAGGGCGGAGTTTGTCTTGTCCGCAATCAAATCCCAAGGTAACCAAAAGATGGTAACTGATCACAGGATTTGTAACCATATGTTTTCATATACCTTAAATGTGTAAGTGGTCAGGGGGGGCGTAGATTCGGGCAGTCGCGACCGTGCGAAGATGCGGTGCCCCTGACTACTTACAAAAGATGGTATCCTGTTTGTTGACCAGTGTCAATAATGCCTGGAATTTCGCCTCTGAAAATAGTCACGCAACAGTTCTATTTCCCGCTGTTCACGATCAGTGTTCCAGCCAAAGAGCCGGGCCAGCGCAGGAGCTGCCCGAAGCGCTCTGGCCGGGTTGTCTCCTATGGTGGTGCGCCGCAGGACCAGGTCGTCAAGATGGACGACACTCTGAGTCTGAATGATTGATTCGATCTGTTGCCGCCAGCTCCGGTCATGCTCATGGGGTCGCCAGTCCCAGGCAAAACGTCCGGGACGAGTAAAACTGCAGTCGCCCATATCCCGGTGCTGAACAGGTTTGTCGCCGGGAAAGATGATCTTCAGGGTTTTTTGCGCCACCTTGCGGGCGGTGGTAAACTTGATGCCCGAGACGGTGTACAGGCCACTGGGTCCGCCGTTTGCGCCGTGGTCCTTAATGACTTCCCGCACGGTCAGGGTATTGCCGCCCTGCTTTTTGACCGGCAGCAGGCCGCTGTAGATGTGGAGAATGTCATTGGTGGTCAGTTCCAGGCCGGGAACGGCATGGTTGAGATGGTCGAGATAGCGTTGAACAGACTCCTGTTCCGGCATGGGGGTCTCGCTGATTCCCGGCCATGGTTCATGAATGGTGCCGCCCATGATCAGGCCATGCCAGCCATGGAGGAAATACATGCGCGCATCGGGCAGATTCGGTTTTATCGCCAGGGAATGGGTGGAGAGCGCCGGCCGGTTAAAGAGGATGTTCCAGGCAATGGAATAGCGAAACAGGGCTGGATCGTCCCGGTCAAAATTTTTGGCCAGTTCCCGGCACCAGGGGCCGGCGGCATTGATGACTCGATCGGCCCGGAACCGGTAATGCTGTCCGGATTCGGTGTCCACGGCCTCAACACCGCGGACCAGATTGTTTTCCCTGATCAGGCCGGTGACCCTGGTATAGTTGAGGGTCCTGGCGCCGGTCTGACAGGCCTGGGCCAGCATCTCCATGATAACCAGTTGCGAGGAGGGCATGCCGCCGTCATGCCAGAGCGCGCCCCCCTTAAGCCCCTTGCGGTTGACTGACGGAAAAAGACGAATGACCTCTTCCGGTTTCAGCACCCGCCCGGCCGGCAGCCGTTGCTCCTGGTCCAGGCCCCGGTTGCGGTGCATGGAGAGGAGATCGTTGAGGGTCAGGGCAATACGGAAAACAGCGGGCCGGTACATTCCATTGCCATAGAGCGGCATCAGACAGGGC
>JALVAI010000450.1 GCA_027011235.1 Desulfobulbaceae bacterium | reverse complement strand
ATCCATTCTCCCCAATGTCTGCAGTGTGAGATCAAGGGAGAACCCGGCTGGGAGGTATATGGCCGCAACCATGAAGGGCGCCTGCGGATCAGCTTTAACAATGATCTTTTTGTCTTTATCTTCACCTGATTTTATTAAGCTTATTCAACCCGGTGACAGAGATCTTCGATCTGTTGCCAGAGCTTTTGCAGTCTTTTTTCCGAGACCGGTACACTGGTTTTCAGTTCCGGTGCAAAAACAGACACCCGGAACTCCTCCACCATGATTTGGTATTGGTTGATGGCCTGTTCGCATTCACTGCTGTGGCAGGAAAGGGCGGCAAGCCGGGCAAGATTGGCCATGATCGATGTCAATCGTTTGTTTTTCAGGGCGTCTTTGCCGGGATTGTGGCGGGCCCGTTCCATGCGGACGCTGAGCGCCTGCAGGTATCTCTTTTTATGACAGAGTTCACCCCCGGGCCGGTGATGGAGAAAATCAGCCGGCAGGATTCGCTCCAGGCATTCCTGAAAATCCCGGACAAGGGCAGGGTCAATTCCGGTGGCCGGCCGGCCCTCACCCATGGACCGGATGTCATGGGCCACCTGTCTGCGTATTGCCAGCAGTGCGGTGATCTCATTAAAAATTTTTGCGCTGTTGGCATGGATTCCCTCCTGGCGCAACTGCTCAACCCTGGCCTGAAATTCGGATGGGTCCGGAATACGCCCGCTGCCGGTTGCAAACAGCAGGTCCATGATAAAGCCGGCCAGGGCCTGGCGGATTTCCGCAAGCGTTCCCCGCATACCCAGGGCCAGCCAGGAGGCGGAGTGCGCGGCCAGAGACGCCTTGCAGTCCTTTGTCAACTGCCGGGAAAATCCAGGAAACTCACGGCAGTACAGGGCCTGCATTCCCTGCCGGTTCTGCCTGAGCGCCACCTGTTCATCCTCGACAAAGCGCAGGTTCACGCTCTGGTGGTCATTGGTGACAAGAGTCGGAAAATAGATTCTGATCGCGCCATCGCTGCCGGTGATACGGATTTTTTTCGGAATCCCTGCCAGGTCTTTGGCTGAAATATCATCCTTTTCCGGCAACCCGGCAGGCGCCTTTGCTGCAGGATGCCGCCCCTTGCCAGTCTCGGTGCCCTGCAGGTCGGTAACAAGCCGGTGAAAATCCCTGCCGGCAGCCAGAACCATGCCCTGGTCATCGATCAGCTGATAGCGCATCAGAAGATGTCCGGGCAGGGAATCGGTGCGCCAGTCGCTGCGGCGGACTATTAGTTGATACTCCTTGAAAATGGCCTCTTCCAGGGCCGGGTAGAGTGAACCCCTGTACAGGTCAAGCCGGTCCATAATCCTATCCACTGCATCGGGCAGGGGGACCAGGTTGCGCCGCAGTTTTTTGGGCAGTCTTTTTAACAGATGCACTATTTTTTCCTCAAGAAGCCCTGGCACAAGCCATTCAAAAACCGTTGGTGAGACTCGGGTAAGCAGAGATTCCGGTATCTGGACGGTAACGCCGTCCTGGTCCGTGCCCGGCTGAAAGTTGTATGTCAACGGCAGTTTGTACTCGCAGGCCGGCATGGTCAGGGGAAAGCGGTACAGCTCCTCACGTGCCGGCCTCTGCCGGCAGATGTCATCCTCCCGCATCATCAGGAAGGAATGGTCTTTTTTCTTTTTCAGGAGTCTGTTCAAGGTGAACCTGTCATAGGCCCTGCCGATTCTCTGCCGGTAAAACTCATACAGGACCTGGTCATCGGCCAGAATGGAACGGCAGCGGAGCCGTTCTTCAAGGGCGGCAAGTTTTTCCTGCAACCTGCGGTTATGCTGTAAAAAGCGGTACCGTCCGCCAAGTTGACCTTCTATCAGGGCCTGGTGAATGAAAATGTCCCGGGCCTCCTCGGCCGCTTTCCGGCTGATCCGGCCGTAATTGACCCGCCGGCCGGCAACTATGGGCAGCCCGAACAGGGAAACACGCTCGATCGCCTGGACCTGGCCATCTTTTTTGGCCCAGTAGGGTTGGGAATAGCGATGACTGCAGAGCGGCCCTCCCAGCTCTTCGAGCCAGCGAGCGTCAACCGCGGCAACCGTGCGCGCAAAAACCTGTGAGGTTTCAACAAAGTCGGCGGCAATGATCCAGGGGACATTGTCGGCGTTATAGAGAACAGAGCCGGGAAAGATGACAACCTCGCGGTCGCCGCTAGTCTGGTAGATATTTTTTTCCTTTTTTTTGCCGATATTGCGCAGCAAGCCGCTGGCCAGGGATTGATGTACGGCCCCATATCCGGCCGGGGTCGTGTTGATGGTGAAATTGTTCAGCCCCCTGAGCAGACGCAGGATCTGGTCATGGACATCAAACCATTCCCGCATCCGCTGCCAGGAGAGATAGTGGCTGGTGCAGAATTTTTTCAGCCTGCCACTGCTGAATTTTCCCCCGGAGAATTGCTGCCAATGGTCCCAGATGTTGAGCAGGCAGAGAAAGTCGGATCTGGGATCAACAAAGACCTTTTGCGCCTCGGCAGCCTGCTGCTCCCTGTCCGCCGGCCTGGTGCGCGGGTCCTGGATGGAAAGGGCGCTGCAGATAATGATCATTTCCCGCAGGGCGCCCCGTTGCGCGCCTTCGATGATGATCCTGGCAATGGCGGGATCAAGGGGAAGGCGGGCCATGATCCTGCCCCTTTTGGTGATCCGGTGGTTCTGGTCAATGGCGCCCAGTTCCTTCAGGCGGCGAAATCCCTCGCGGATGGCCCGGCCTGTGGGCGGGTCAAGAAAGGGAAAGGTCCGCGCATCTCCCAGGCCAAGGCTGATCATCTGCAGCAGCACTTCGGCCAGGTTGGAGCGCTGAATTTCCGGGCGGGTGAATTCCTGTCTTCCCTGGTAATCCTCTTCACTGTACAGGCGGATGCAGGTTCCCGGCCCGGTGCGCCCGCAGCGGCCGGCCCGCTGGTCACAGGACGCCCTGGAGATGCGCTGCACGCGCATGCTTGTTGTCCCGGCCCGGACATTATAGGTGGGAATCCGGGCCAGGCCCGTGTCAACGACAAAGCGGATGCCCGGCACCGTGATCGAGGTTTCGGCCACATTGGTCGCCACGACTATTTTTCGTTTCTTCGAGCTCCGGAATATCTTTTTCTGATCCGCTGCCTGCAGCCTGCCAAACAGGGGCAACACAAGATGACGCTCGTTGTCAGGCATGGACTTCAGGATTCTGACCGTGTCCAGAATGTCCTGTTCGGTGGGCATGAAGACAAGGATATCGCCGCCTGGCCTGGAGCATAGTTCGCGGACAGCGGCACAGGCCTGGTCCACGTAGTTCTCTCCATCCTCATCTTCTGCCGGGACATGGACCATGGTGATGGGCCAGGTGCGGCCGGACACGGTTATGATCGGCGCCTGGTCAAAATGGCTGCTGAATTTTTCCGTGTCAATGGTAGCTGATGAGATAATGAGTTTCAGGTCGCTGCGCCGGGCCAGCAGTTGTTTCAGGCAGCCGATGAGAAAGTCGATGTTGAGGCTCCGTTCGTGGGCCTCATCAAGGATAATGGTATCGTAGCGGCTTAAGATTCGGTCCTTTCTGCTCTCGGCAAGGAGCAGACCATCGGTCATGAACTTGATCCTGGTTGTGGGGCTGCAGTTGTCCTGAAAGCGGATCGCATGGCCGACCAGATCCGGTTGCCGGAGTTCTTCGGCAACCCGGGCTGCCATGCTGACAGCGGCAATGCGCCGGGGCTGGGTGCAGCCGATCAGCCGCTCTTTGCCCATGCCGGCTTCAAGGCACATCTTCGGCAGCTGGGTGGTCTTGCCTGATCCGGTGTCACCGGCAATGACCAGAACCTGGTTTTTCCTTATGGCGCGGACGATTCGCTCCTTTTCAGCGGTTATGGGAAGATAGTCCGGGTAATGGAGGTGCATGACGGTTAAAAAATATGCCTGAAAATGTCTGCTTTACTGCTTGGAACAACTGTGAATTTCTGATACTCTAAAAGGAGGACGATGGTGGTTGGACCGGTCCCCGCTTGCGGCAATGGTTATACCGGAAAAAGATCAAGAAAACATCAGCAAACACAACCGGGTTAAACACAATGACAAAAAAGACCATAAAAAAAGCGGTAATTCCCGTGGCCGGACTGGGCACGCGATTTCTGCCGGCGACCAAGGCCATTCCAAAGGAAATGCTGACCATTGTTGATCGGCCGACAATCCAATATATTGTCGAGGAGGTGGTTGCCTCGGGCATAGAGGAGGTCATTCTTATAACCAGCGCCGGCAAGTCGGCCATTGAAAATCATTTTGACTATGATTTTCAGCTCGATACGGTTCTGAAAGAGAAAAACAAAACCGTACTCCGTGATGAGCTGGCCAATATTTCCAATCTGATCGATATTGTCTCTGTGCGCCAGAAACAGCCCCTGGGCCTGGGGCATGCCATCTGGATGGCCCGTAATGTTATCGGCGATGAGCCCTTTCTGGTCCTGCTTGGCGATGACCTGGTCCGTAGTCCGGTACCCTGCTGCAAGCAGATGATCGATCTCTACAACAGGGTCGGTGAATCCATTGTCGCCATCCAGCGTGTTCCCCTTAGCCAGACCTTTCAGTATGGTATTGTCGAGGGTGAGGAGACAGAACATGAACGTACCTTCAAAGTCAGGCGGATGGTGGAAAAACCGGCCCCCGGCACCTCTGATTCTGATATGGCCATAATCGGACGCTATCTCCTTATGCCGGAAATATTTGAGCTGCTGGCAAAAACCACGCCCGGCCACGGAGGCGAAATCCAGCTTACCGATGCCCTGCAGGCCCTGTCCAACCGTCGCGGCATGTATGCCTACGAGTTTATCGGCAGACGTTATGACGCCGGTGACAAGCTTGGCTACCTGAAGGCCATTGTTGATTTTGCCCTTGAGCATCCCGACCTTGGCACTGCCTTTAGCGACCATCTCAACAAAAAACTAAGTGGTAATGGCTGAGCCGCCAACCAATTTGACCAGGAACCGGTTGGAGAACAGATGATCGATAAGAAAGGGTGCTTGTAAACAACTGAAAAGTCCATATGAAAATCTATCTCGATAACTGCTGCTTCAACCGTCCCTATGATGACCAATCTCACCTTCGCATTCGTTTGGAAGCAGAGGCGAAACTAATGATACAAGAAGATATCAGGAATGGGCATTTCAAACTTGTGTGGTCATATATGTTGGATTATGAAAATGGAAAGAATCCATTCAGGGAACGAAGGGAGCAAATATCAAGATGGAAAAAATATGCAACAGAAGATATTATCGAAACTGAGACTGCGCTCCGGTTAGCTACAATGTTACTCGATAAAGGAATCAGAAAAATAGATTCTCTGCATGTTGCTTGTGCAATAGAATCTGGTGCCGATTACTTTCTGACTACAGATGATGGAATCTTAAAAAAATCGATACGGGTTGAACAAGTACGTGTCACGAATCCAATCGAATTTATTAAAGAGGTGGCGGCATGATTACAGATACAGAAATCAAAGCCAAAGGCGTCCAGGTACTTGCCCGTTATCTTGGAGATGTAGAGGCAGAACGTTTTGTAGCGCTAATTCAGCGCGAGCCTTTTGATTACACCAAGTGGCGACAAGACATGGATGAAGAGTTGAGCCTGGAAGAAATAAGCCGAAAGGCAATGGCTCAGAGAATAAAAAACACCGAATAAAGCCTTTGATCCGGACCGCCTCGGTTGCTGGCGTTTCTCCGGCAGCCGGTTAATGCAAACAATATATGCACTGTTATGAAG
>JALVAI010000449.1 GCA_027011235.1 Desulfobulbaceae bacterium | reverse complement strand
GATATGACTCAGCTACGCGGACTATCTTCGGATAAACCAGCATGGCTTGACGGCACAACAAACCATGAAAATCAACAGGTTACGTTTAAGGTGGGTTTTACCCACAACCTAAGCCCGTAGGAGCGGCTTCAGCCGCGAAATATTCATGGTTGTCCAGGTAATCGGGTGAGCTATTCGCGGATAAATCCGCTCCTACAGCACATGCAACAACATGCGTAACCTTATTTTCGGATAAACAAGATGGAAGCTATCAACAGGCGGGAATGCTTGCCCCGTTAATCAATGTAATCTGATCATTTAAGGTCCAGAGATCGTAAATGTAACCGATACCGAAGAGACCGGCGGTCAGGAGATAGAGAATTCCGGAAAACCACTTGCCCATGTACATCCGGTGTACCCCGAGGGGTCCCAGGAAAACAAGAAGTATCCAGGCCACGGTGTAATCGATCGGGCCCGGCACAAAGCGGATATCCGCCTGCCGCTCCATGGAGGGAATCAGAAAAAGGTCGACAATCCAGCCGATAAAAAATATGCCGAGGGTGAAGAAATAGATGGTGCCGGAGATGGGTTTGCCGAAATAGAACCTGTGGGCGCCGAGAAATCCGAATATCCAGAGGATATATCCTACAATCATGCTGTGGGTCTGTTGCTGTTCCATGGTTTTTATCCTGCTGTCTTCCCCTGTAAAATTGAAATCCGCTTCACTGATGCCCTGATATAATCGGCATCAATCTCGCCCCTGTCAAGCATCTTTTCAATACATTTAATACCCGTACTCAAGGCATCTTTTTGGTGAGCAAGGTTGTTGCCGATCACCAGAAGATCAACCCCGGCCAGGACAGCCCGCCGCACCGCCTCGCTCAAACCCCATTGTTCTGTAATGGCCCCCATTTGCAGGTCATCGGAAATCACTACTCCGTCAAAACCGAGCCGCTGCCGGAGCAGTCCGGTGATAATCGGTCGGGACAGGGTCGCAACCATTCCCTGTGGATCAAGCCTGCGATTAACGATATGGGCGGTCATCACGGCATCGGCCATGCCCATGGCAATGAGACGGGCAAAGGGAACAAGCTCTTTTTCCTGCCAGTCCGCTGTCACATCAACAAAGCCGAGATGGGAATCAGCGCCGGCGCTGCCGTGGCCGGGAAAATGTTTCAGACAACAGCCGATGCCGTGGTGGTGATGGGCCTTGATAACAAGACCGGCACAGCGCACCACCTGTTCAGGGTCATCAGAAAAACTGCGCTGATACCGCCCGATAATCGGATTATGTGGATTACTCGCAAGGTCCACAACCGGGGCCATGTTCAGGGTTATGCCATGGGCGGCCAGGGTGGCTGCCATGACATCGGCCCTGGCAGCTATCGCTTCATCGTCAAAACCGGCCATGATCTTGGCGCTGACGGTTTCGGAAAATCCGTCCCGGGCCTTGAGACGACAGACCTGTCCACCCTCCTGGTCCACAGCGATGAGCAATCGCCCGTTACCGTATTCCTGCAGCGTTGCCGTCAACTCCCGCAGCTGGGCTGGTGAGCTGATATTCTGTACCGATCCATCCACATTGCGATCAAAAAGGATGACCCCGCCCAAGCGCTGCCGCGTAACAGCCCTGGCGATCCAATGATCGGCATTGACAACCGTTCCCCGGAAGCCGACCATAAACATCTGCCCTATATTCATGCCCTGTCCCGCTTATTTCTTTGTAGATGGAGTCGCTCTGTGACGACCACGCCGATTCCCGGTAACATTAAATAGAGGGTAGCCTAGAAGCTCTGACACCTGCTACTCATGCGTCAAATTTTCGACTTTCCAGAACCGTCCCTTATCCTCCAGAATAAATCACATGGTAACCATGTAAAATCAAAGTCTTTTTATAAAAACAAAAAACCGGCACATTTTTCGCATTACAATAAAGTAACCGAGATACCTGTTCGATATCCAAACAAGGTCAACAGAATCAGGAAAAAAGATTTTACCGTGGGATTCTTATCTTCCAGCACAATGGAAAAAACAACGGAAACGCCATGAACAGTGTACAGCAATCTCCTGCCGCCGGTCGCTGGCCGGAAAACAATCTGGACCTACTGCTCTCCCAGCTCAGACATTACGAACGCCAATCCAGACGCCTGCAAAAGGTCAACAGCCTGTACCAGCGGCTGGCCGGTATTTTGGACCTGGCGGCCATCATTGAAACCTATTCGATCTGGCTTGCCGAACATGTAGACCATGAGTTGATCGGGTATTATAATCCAACCAGGCAGCGTATGCACCTGTTCTGCTCGAGCCATGGCCCGGAGCGTCGCTACATCATGGACATGGCGGAAAAGATATTCCAGAACCAAAAGAACGCCGGGACAACACAACCAGGAGACTTGCATGCCTACCAATGGAATTTTGCAGAAAATGACAGCAGCATCCGTCTCCTGCTGCTCAGAAAAGATACCCCCGTACCAACGGAAGATATTGAGCTGATCAACGAATCATTCAGCATCCTGGCGGAGCCGCTCAAACGGACCCTGGACTATGAAAAAATATTTGCCCAGGCCCGCAGGGATGCCCTCACCGGCCTGCCCAACCGGCTGGTTTTTGAAGAACGCATCGATTCAATCATCAAACAGGCCGACAGGTACGGTTCCCCCCTGACCCTTGCCGCCCTTGATCTCGACCATTTCAAGGACGTCAATGACACCATGGGACACCTGATGGGTGACAGGGTACTGCAACAGGTCAGCAAGGCGCTTCAGGGCCAGATACGCACCTCGGACCTGCTGGTCAGAATGGGTGGAGATGAATTCCTTCTTGTACTGCCCAATACGGACATGGCAGCGGCCCGTAACCTGGGCGAGCGGCTCTGCCGGGCAGTTGAATATCTGGGAATCAGGGCTGGACGGGCCAAACTCGGCATCAGTATCGGCCTGGCCCAATGGCGGCCGGAGATGAGTAAACATCAATGGTTGGAACAGGCCGATGATCTTCTCTACCAGGCTAAAAAGAACGGCCGCTCCCAGGTGGCGGTACACTGATCCCTGATTACCGTTTTTTCAGCAGACACTGCCAGAAACGGGGCGGCTCATCTCCTCCTCTTGACTCTATCATGCAGGAGCTCAAGTGCAGTATTTCAAACAGGGGCTCCATAAAGGTTGCGATCTCCAGGGCAGAGAGTTTGGGCGGGCCCTGGTCGGGCATAGGATCATCGCTGTTACCGATCATGCTCAACCAGAGCCCGTGGGGAGAAAGCAGTTGCGCGGCCCTGCTGGCAAATGACCTGCGTCCCTTCTCTGTCGGGATGGAATGAAAACATCCCCGGTCAAAGAGAAAGATATACTCACCTTCCCCGGCATCAAAGTGGAGAAAATCCTCCCTGACAAATCGGCAGGAAACGCCCTGCCCTTCCGCGCGCCTGCGGGCAATACCAATAGCCTCCCCGGAAATATCAAGCCCGACCACTTCAAAGCCCTGCCGGGCCAGCCAGATGGAATTGGTACCGGTGCCACAGCCGACATCAAGGACCCGCCCCCGGCACATGGGCCAGCGGGAAACCATTTCTACAAGGTAGGTGTCCGGACTGCCTGTATCCCAGGGCAGATCACCGCTGACATACCGTTCATTCCATCCGTCTTCAGGTCCGGGCATGGTTCTTCTCAGGCAAGCTGAATGGTCAGAGGAATGGAATGCAGGCCCGAGCTCTGTTGAATAGTTGTCCCCAACCGCCAGTCAGTACAACGGGCCCGGCCAGCAAGTATTTTTTCGATATCAGCCACCAACCCCTTGATGTTGATTACCGGATGGCGGGAAAAGACCTCGGGCAGGCCATGGGTCAGATTACAGGCAAGACAGCAGCCGGGACGCTCTACCAGATCCAGGAAAAAACGCAGGCTGTTTGTTGTTTCGTCATGTCCGTCAAACCGGAGGTGAATATCATAGGCGCCATCATTGGCATCACCGAACAGGGCCTCAAAAAAATCATTGGTCCGCTGGGGCGGAAAGAGATCGGTCAGCACTTCATCATTAAAAAGATCGGTAAGGTTTTCCATATTTTTTTATTTTTTTTCTTAAAAACTGGATGGTTACTGATTCCAAACCAGCCGCCTTTGGCGATTGTTTTTTCTTGTTCCATTGCTCTGCTGTAACAGCAGTATCTCGGCATAAATGTCACAAGGCAGCTGTACTGGCAAACAGAAATTTTTCTATGTCCAATCCATCGCTATGACCGCAAGATGGCCTATCTGCCTGCATGTGGTTTGCAAGCACGGGCAAGACACTTTACCTGATGACTTTACTCCCTGTCAACAGCCGTTGCGCGCATGAAGGCTCTGTGGTAGAACGAGCGGATGCAAAAAAACTCCGCTTCAGACACCATGATTCCTGAAAATTCACCGCCCGAACATTCCCCGGTCTCACGCCAGGCCCTCAACGAGGCCCAGTATGCCGCCGCCACCCACGGTCCCGGACCAATCCTGGTCATTGCCGGCGCCGGCAGCGGCAAAACCAGAACCCTGGTCTACCGGATGGCCTATCTCCTTGAGCAGGGCGTGCCCCCGGAATCCATCATGCTGCTGACCTTTACCCGGAGAGCGGCCCAGGAAATGCTCTACCGGGCCGCCCAACTGACCAGCCAGAGCTGCAAACGGGTCATCGGCGGCACCTTTCACGCCACCGCCAACATGCTTTTGCGCCAATATGGTCAATACCTTGGTTTTCCTTCAGGCTTTACCATTATTGACCGCGGTGATGCCGAAGGGATCATCAACCTGATCAAATCCTCACTGGGCCTCACCGGGGCCGGTAAACGGTTCCCCTCAAAACGGGTCATCATGAATCTGATTTCCGGCGCCATCAATAAATCCCTGCCCCTGGAAGAACTGGTCTTTGAAAGCCAGGTCCACCTGTCGGAATTTATCGATGACTTTCATGCAATCCGTGACCATTACAACCAGTTCAAGCTGGACCACGGCCTCATGGACTATGATGACCTGCTGGTCAACTGGCAGCGTCTGCTCGCCGAATCCGAAGAGGCCGGCGCCCTGATCTCGGACCGTTTCCAGTACATCCTGGTCGATGAATATCAGGACACCAACCTGATCCAGGCGGAAATCGTCCGCCTGCTGGCCCGCAGCCATGACAACGTGATGGTGGTCGGTGATGATGCCCAGTCCATCTACAGCTTCCGGGGCGCTGACTTTTATAATATCATGCGCTTTCCCGACCAGTTTCCCGGCACCAGTATCATCAAGCTGGAACAAAACTACCGCTCCACCCAGCCCATCCTCAGCCTGACCAACGCCATCATCGCGCAGGCAGAGGAAAAATTCACCAAATCACTGTTTACCACCCGTAAAGGCGGCGAACCTCCCGAGGTATTCAGCGGCGCCACCGAGGCGGCCGAGGCCCGGTTCGTGGTCGATACCATCGCCAAATACCAGGACCAGGGCATCCCGAAAAAGGAAATAGCCGTTCTCTTCCGCTCCGGCTTTCACTCCTACAAGCTGGAAATGGAGATGAGCAGCCGCGGCCTTGAATATGAAAAACGGGGCGGCCTCAAGCTGACGGAATCCGCGCACATAAAAGACGTACTTTCCTTTCTCCGCATCCTGGTCAACCCCTGGGACAACATGTCCTGGAACCGCATCCTCCTCCAGCTCGACAAGGTCGGCCCCAAGACCGCCCAGAAGATCCTTGCCTCCATCAGCGAGACCGATGATCCGCTCGGGGCCCTTTCTGCCTGCAAACCCGCGCCCGGCTGGAAAAAGGGCTTCACCCGCC
>JALVAI010000448.1 GCA_027011235.1 Desulfobulbaceae bacterium | reverse complement strand
CTCCAAGCCCCTGGTTCCGCTGTTTTCGCACCGGGACCGGATATTCGGCTCCGGCAAGCGTGACCCCGTAATGCCTGGCAAGTATCTGTACAATTTCACCGGTTGCCGCAGATATACCACGGCCATACTGCCCCTGCCTGAAATATGGCACCAGCACCCTTCTGCCCAATGATCCCAACAGGCTGTCCGGCAAGACGGATTCCAGGCCATAACCGACTTCAAACCGGTATTTACGGTCACGGATTGCGACAACAAAGAGCAGGCCATTATCTTTTTTCTTCTGCCCTATCTTCCACTTTTCCGCTGTCTGCAGGGAAAAGGAGTTGATATCCGGGCCGTCCAGAGACTCAATGGTCAGAATAACCATCTGGGCAGTGGTCTTCTGTTCAAGGGCTGTCAACAGACCTTCAAGTTCCTGCTGCTGCCGGGAAGGAATCACCCTGGCCAGGTCAACGACATGGCCGGGCGGATTATCGGGCAAAGGCGGTGTAACAGCCCGGACCACCGGCGGCGCCACTGCCAAAAGGCCCAGCAGCAGGAGACAGCAAAAGAGAAACCGGTTAGCTTTCCATCTTATCGACATGGTCACAGATAAGTTGAGTTGCGGCATAGAGGTTGGTGTACAGATGCCTTACTTCGTCATCACCTGTCAAGGACGCCTGTTTGCGTTTCATTGCCTGCAGGTCCTGAAACACCTGGGTATCAATTTTCAACGCCGATTCCATGGCAGCAACAATCTCCACAGCCGACTGAGGGAACTTTCCTTCAATCAAAAAAAGAATAGCCCGAAACAGGGGAATATAGTCGGTTATTGAATTATACAGCACCTGGGAAAGCCGGGTATTCTCGGCCAGGGTTTCCAGGTAAATACGGGCCAGCCAGAGCAATTTCGCCTTGATTTCACGCTCACACTGCAGGCGTAAGCATTCAGGGTCAAGCTCCAGGCTGGCAAGGATATCGTCACCGGCCAAGGTGTAATGGATCTCACGAAAATTAAAGAATTCTATTGGAAAGACATCCAGGGAGCGCTGAATATAGTCTTCGGTCATAAGAAGAGGCGGCGCCACCCTCTGCCGACCGAATCGCTTGCCAAGGCTGACCACAAAATCAAGAAAATCCGTCTGTGGTTCCCGGATGACAAAAAGCGAATTTACATCTGACTGCTCCTCCTGATAGTCGGGGGTCAGGACAGATCCGACCACGTGAATCGATCGGACAGGAACCGGAGAGTGTTCCCGCACCTCCCGGATAAACTCAAGCAATGATGCCGGAATATTTTTTGTATATTGTGTTACGTCCATAATACCGTCCTTCGGATTGGAATCAATTGCCGTCACCGCGGAAAACAGCCCATGAATTATTTATGATAATGACCGCCGGCATTGATGGTGCAGGCGCGGTACAACTGCTCAAGCAGAATCATTCGGGTCATTTCGTGGGTAAAGGTCAGGGGTGACAGGCACCAGACCAGGTCTGCCCGGCGCACAACCTGCCTGGGAAGTCCAAGATGGGCCCCGAT
>JALVAI010000447.1 GCA_027011235.1 Desulfobulbaceae bacterium | reverse complement strand
ACATCGGCCTCGGCAAGGCTTTCCATGGCAATTCGGACCATCTCCCGGTTCATCATCTCCCTGGCCCTGTGCAGACCAGGGGTGTCCAGCATGATCATCTGGTACGAAGGGCCGTTCACTATGCCGAGAATCCGGTTTCTGGTTGTCTGCGGCCGCGGGCTGACAATGGCGATCTTCTGACCAAGCAGCCGGTTAAGCAGGGTCGATTTACCGGCATTGGGCGGGCCGACAATGGCAACAACCCCGGACCGGTACATCGGGGTATCTGCGGATGATTCCGGGAGCTGTTCAGTGGTCATTGGTCGTTTTTCCAGGTCAAGGTTTGTGCAGGAGAAGGCTTGAGTCTGGGGGCTGTGCTCAACTCCGGTTGCGGTAAAAATAATGACAAAGCGGGTTATTCCTGCTATCCATCTATGGATCATGAAAAAACTTAAACGGTAACCATAAAACTGTAAACCGCAAATTCCATGACTGTTCCCGGTTGTATTGTTGAATATATTGAAGGCGGAAAGTTTTTCTGCGCCCTTGTGACTGCTGATACCGGCAAACGTTTTCGCCTCCTCAATCAAAACGGCCGCGAACTCAACCTGCCGGCATCGAGAATTCTGCTGTCGTCCAAAACACGATACAACTGCGATGACAGCCGGTCAACCATTGTCCATCTTTTGGAAAAAACGGCGGAAAATCGAAAAAAACTGACAAAGCAGATAGATCTTGCCGAAATATGGGAACTGGCTGTCCAGGAAGAACAGCCATCATTTTCCGCAACTTTTCTTGCCGAACTTCAATTTGGCGGCGAACTGACCGATGACCGGATAGCCGCCTTCCTGAGAGCCGTATTTACCGATCGTTTCTACTTCAAATACAAAAACGGGATGATCCGGGTCCACACCGAAGAACAGGTAGAGCGTATCCGGCACCAGTTGCAGAAGGAACAGGAACAGGAGGCCCTGTTGACCGAGGGCGCCAAATATCTGCAACAGATCTACCAGGGAGAAAGAGTATCCGTCGATGACTGGCCGCAACTGGACCAGGTACTTGAATGGCTGGCAGAGTATGTCCTGGTTGGTAACGAGGCCGGGCAGGCGGAACAAATCAAACAGCTCCTGCAACGGGCCGGGCTCAATAAACCCCACGACGGATATACCCTGCTAATCAAGGCCGGTTTCTGGCAGCGGGATGAAAACCTGGCCCTGCTCAAGGCAAACCAGCCCATTGAATTTTCCGAGACATGCCTGCAGCAGGCCGGCTCCCTTGCCGACGCGGATGTGGAAACCCTGTTGGCCGACCCAAAACGGATAGACCTGCGCCACCTGGACACCTTTACCATTGATGCGGCGTCCACCAGGGATTACGATGATGCACTCCATGTCGAGAAACGCGGCGACAATATCCGGGTGGGAATCCACATTGCCGATGTCGCCTATTATATTCAGCCGGGAAGTCCCCTGTTTGCCGAATCCCTGGAACGTTGTACTTCTCTGTACTTTCCCGAAGGTCATGTTCCGATGCTGCCGCCTGTTCTCTCCCAGGGGGTCTGCAGCCTGATCCAGGGAAAGCCAAAGCCGGCAATGTCCTTTCTCATCGACCTTGACCGCCAGGGCAATATTATCCACTCCAGAATCGTCCGCAGCCTGATCCAGGTAAAACGTCGTCTCAGCTACATGGAGGTCGATGCAACCCTGGAAAAGGACCCGCAGTCAGAACCGGAGCTGCACCTTCTCAATCTGGTGGCGCAAACCCTGCAACAGAAGCGGGTCAACAACGGTGCCCTGCTCCTTTCCATGCCCGATGTCAATATCGATGTCCGCAACCCTGACAAGATAGCGGTTCGCCTCTCTCCTGTGGACACCCATGCCAGGACCCTGGTCTCGGAGATGATGATTCTGGCCAACTCTGTTGCCGCTTCATATCTTGCCGGCCAGGAGGCGCCGGGTCTGTTCCGGTCACAACCGCCACCGAGGAAACGAATTATCAGCGGTATCCACAATGCCATGCAGGATATTGCCCGCCAGAGGAGATTTCTATCCAGGGGTGAACTGACCGTGTATCCAAAACCGCACAGCGGCCTGGGGGTCAACTGCTATACAACCGTGACCTCGCCCATTCGCCGGGCCCTGGATCTGATCATCCAGCACCAGCTTACGCATATGATCTCGGGCAAGGGCATCCTTTTTTCCAATGATGAATGCAAGACCTTTGCCGGCCTTATCGGCCAGAAACTGGCTCGGGCCGCAGGAGTGCGGCAGCAGCGGCATCGGTACTGGATACTTCGCTACCTGGAACCGATGCAGGGGCAAACACTGCCGGCCCTGGTTGTCGGCCAGGGGCCGCGGCGGGTCAATCTTCTGCTGCTGGATTGTCTGTTTGATATTGACCTGCCGCCCAACCCGGCCTTTCCGGTGGATGCCGGTGATACGGTGCGGGTGCGGCTGGCCAGGGTAAGCCCGCTGGACAATGTATTACGGGTGGAATGGTAGGACCTGAATTAAGCCAAGATTGATGAACTCGTAAAAAGTCCAGACAATGCTTAAAGATGGCTAAGTAAAAACACAGATATACAGGGAATAAATCAGGGATAAAGCTCTGCCTTTGAAAATAAAACAGCACCCCTGTCTTTTTCTGAAAGGATCGGATCGCCGGTCAAGGGCCAGTCGATGGCAAGTTCCGGATCATTCCAGCGGATGGCCCGTTCATGCTCCGGCGCATAGTAATCGGTGGTCAGGTAGAGAAATTCAGCGGCATCGGACAAAACGACAAACCCATGGGCAAAGCCCTCGGGGACCCAGAACTGTCGTTTGTTTTCAGCCGTCAGGGTCACGCCCACCCAGCGGCCAAAGGTGGGTGAACTTTTCCTGATATCAACGGCAACATCAAAGACCTCGCCACCAATCACCCGCACAAGTTTTCCCTGGGCCTGCCTGATCTGATAATGGAGTCCCCGCAGGACATTTTTCGTTGACCGGGAATGGTTTTCCTGGACAAATTCCCTCTCCAGGCCTGTCTGCTTGCGCCAACGGCGAAGGTTAAAGCTCTCAAAGAAAAATCCGCGCTCATCCGTAAACACGCGCGGTTCAATGATAAGGACATCGGGAATAGCTGTTTTTATGATCTTCATTTGTCCCTGCCGTACATGGTTTCATAATATTGTTGGTATGACCCATCCATGACCGATTCCGACCAGGCCCTGTTTTTCAGGTACCAATCAACGGTTTTTTCCATGCCCTGGTCAAAGGTAAACTTCGGCCGCCAGCCAAGCTCCTGGTCAATCTTGGAGGCATCAATAGCATAACGGCGGTCATGACCAAGCCTGTCCGCAACAAAGGTGATCAATTCTCGTCTTGGTCTGTTATGCAACAGGCCGACACGTTTATCAACCATATCGCACAGTTTTTCAACGACCTCAAGGTTGGTTTTCTCATTATGGCCGCCGATATTATAGGACTCTCCGACCCGGCCCTGGTCAAGGACCCGGAGAATGGCCTCGCAATGGTCCTGGACATAGAGCCAGTCCCGGATATTGCCGCCGTCCCCATATACGGGAAGAGGTTTACCGGCCAGGGCATTGTTTAATACCAGGGGAATCAGTTTTTCAGGGAACTGATACGGACCATAGTTGTTGGAACAGTTGGTTATCAGGACCGGCAAGCCATAGGTATGAAAATAGGCACGGGCAAAATGGTCGGAAGAGGCCTTGGAAGCTGAATAGGGAGACCGTGGATCATAGGGTGTTTCCTCGGTGAAATAACCGGTTTTGCCAAGCGATCCATAGACCTCATCGGTACTGACATGGAGGAAACGGCTTTCATCGTTCCCCCTGCCATGCTCCAGCCAATATTTTCTGGCATTTTCAAGCAGGGTAAAGGTGCCGAAAACATTGGTCCGGACAAAGGCGTCAGGCCCGGTAATGGAGCGGTCGACATGGGATTCGGCGGCAAAATGGACCACGGCCTGAATATTATGCCGCTCAAACAGGTCGCCAATCAGGGCATCATCACAGATGTCACCGCGAACAAAGGTGTAGTCGGGATGGTCCTCGACATCGGCCAGGCTCTGTAGATTACCGGCATAGGTCAGTTTGTCCAGATTGATAACATGCAGGTCATCCCTGGTTGCAAGCACAAGACGGACAAAATTGACACCGATAAAACCGCAGCCGCCGGTTACCAGAAGAGTTGTTTTCATGGTTTCTTGTTCCAAACAAAAATTCCAAAAAAAAATCGGCGGGTCCTATGACAGACCCGCCGATCGTATGGACAACAAAGGTTGTTCTACACGTCTAACAAAACCACCTGTTAGAATTTATACTGGAACCCTGCCTGAATGCGATTCAGGTCACCATCTTCACCGTTTTCGATTTCACGGTAGGCCCAGATATATTCAATACCCATATTGATGCGGGGAACCGGGCTCCAGATCAGGTTGGCATGCACTGACTGGTACTGATCATCAGCAGTATTGGTGACATAATTCATGTCATTATCCCGCTCAGCCATCGAATAGATAACAGATGACCGCAGGTTATCCAGCCAGAAATGCTGGTAACCAACAACAAATCCATACTGATCACTGGTTTCAACCTCATGGGTAACGGGATTGAGGAAACCGTCATCCCAGCCAGCATTCAGATAGCGACCGATGGCATTACCGTAGTTGAATTCCAGGGTTACGCTGTCCTTACCAAAGGTGGGAATAACGGCATTGGCGCTGAAGGCATAACCTAGTTGGCTGTCATCATACTCGGCGGTATCAATGGACAGATCGCGCAACATACCAACAAGAGAGTAATGACCGAATCCGGGATCAAGGTTTACCCTGGCAATGATATCGGGAAATACGTTTTGACCACCGTTAACGGAATGGTTGCCGGTACCGTCGGCATCCTTGACCAGGAAGGTGTTTTCCGGATTCTCGATGGCAAACATGGCTGAACCGCCGGAAAAGGGCTGGGTCCAGCGAATCATTGCCTGACGGATAAAGAGGGAGCCGGCAGGGCCGCCAAAATCAATGGTGTCCGTATACGCTGCCAGATAAATAAAGGTTGACCAGTCCTGACCTATACGAAGATTGCCCAGCTCACCATAGGCGCGGCGCAGACGAAGGCCATAGGAGTTGCTGAAACGCTCATTACCACCGGCGCCATAAAAATCGGTTTCGATTTTGATGTTGAATTTACCGTAGTCGGTGTCGGTTGAGGTGGCAAAACCAAGCCGGGTCTGGCGGGCATGCATGATAAAGGAATTATCAGCCAGGCTGTCCTGCTCCTTGTCAAGGGGTACTGCGGAAGGGGTATAGGCATACTTGCCGCCGCCATCGGTGTCGGTGTAGATGGCATCCATTTTAGCGTACCCGTAGATCTTCATGGTGGTGTTGGACGGCAACTGCAGACCGCTTGGCGCAGCCTTTTTGGCGGCAACTTCCTTGACCGTTTTGCTGGTTTCGGCCTGATTCTCTTCCATGACCGCCATTTTTTGCTCCAGGGTCTGAACAGTCTGTTTCAACTGTTCAATCATGGCCTTCATGTCCTCTATGGACTCGCCGCCACGGGTGCCGGCAATGGCAGCAGTGGATGATGCGCCAACACATGCAGATGAGATGACAACTGCGGCAAAAATTGCCCGGGTCTTCTTCCATCCCCAATTTGCTTTTCTCATTTTTCTCTCCTTTGTTTGAAAAACTTTTGCTTACATTTAAAAAATAATACTGCCAGTATTGATACAACGTGATTAACAGCGTTTCTTATAGCAAAAAATTGATCCCGTCAAGAACTATAAGTACA
>JALVAI010000446.1 GCA_027011235.1 Desulfobulbaceae bacterium | reverse complement strand
CTGTTATGGACAGCGGCCAGAAAGGGCAGGGTATGGACAATATCACCAAGGGCGCTGGGTTTGATAATAAGTATTTTTCTGTAGTTGCTGTTCATTGTTCCCTGCTCTGTCCCTACTCCCCTACCAAGGTTTTCAACTCCGCTATATGCCGGGGAATACCTAATCCATGCCTGTCAACAAAACCGGGGGCAACTGTTTTTTTCTTCAAATTTCTGATTGATTCCGCAATATCTCCGGCGGTAATGTTTTTAAGAATATCGCCTTCCGCCGGACTGATAATTTCAGAAGCCCCGACCTGCCTGGAAACCAGAACCGGGGTCCCGCAGTGCAGGGACTCAACCACCACCAGACCAAAGGGTTCATAGTGAGATGGCAGAACTGTATAATCGACAGCGCTGTAAAGGCCGGAGAGATTGTCGATATAGCCGAGGTAACGGGCATTTGCCGGAATATCGCCAACGCCCTGTACGCGTTCACCAACAATCAGCAGCTCATATTCCCTTTGATCGAGCATGGCAAAGGCAGCCAGCAGTTCTTTCAGTCCCTTGCGCCCGTGCCCCCTGGAGGGAAAGAGAAAGGTCATCCGCTCGGGATCAATATGGTATTGTACTCTGATTTTCTTCAGTGCAGGCCCGCTGACAGGAACAAAAAAATCCGTATCAACCGGCGGATACCGCACCACAATTTTACCTGCATCCGCATCCGGATAATATGTTTGTATTTCTGCGGCAATGGTGTTGGAATGGGCCAGGATGACAGGAGTATTGGCAAACATATAGCGCTCAAAACGGCTCTCCGTCCGATCGTGGAAACGGCGCACCAGACTCTCTGTTTTGTCCCGCATGGCCGCAAAAGCCGGATGGACTCCGCCCACCACAGCCACATGGGCGGCCCCGGTTCTGGTTAGCGCCAGGGACAGATCATAATCATTCCTGTCAAATTTTCTGTTGAGCCAGGAGAGAAAACAATACTTTTTCCATCGTCCCGGCACAAGAAAGATGGGTGCCCGGTGGATGCTGCAGTTGAGCTTGGCCGCAAGTTTTTTGTCCACCTCACAGGTGACAATATGCACCTCATCACCGGCGGCAAGAAAGCCGTTGATCAAGGCCAGCATATAGGCCTCCATACCCCCGCTGGAGCGCAGCTGGTTATGAATAATGGCAATTTTCACTGTAATACCCTGATCTCAAACCTCGCCGTACAGTCTGGCCACGACCTCATACCTGATCAATTTCTCCTTTTTTTCTGCCGCTAGCTCCAGGAAAAACCCTGCAAAACGCAGGCAACAGAGCCGCCACCACGCTTCCAGCAGACGGACACGCCGTATCTTCCGCACCGTAGCGGCATCATAATGTTTTTTTAAAAAGATAAGTTCTGATCGTACCTTACGCGCCATGACCTCGGCAAGAGGCGCTCCTTTTTCGCTCTGTCCTTCAAGGTGCATGACCCTTGCCTCCGGTATTTGGGCAAGCTGCCATCCCTCCTGTCTCACTGCAAGACAGAGATCTATGTCTTCAGCGTACAGAAAAAAAC
>JALVAI010000445.1 GCA_027011235.1 Desulfobulbaceae bacterium | reverse complement strand
AGCGGTCATCAACGGCCTGTTGAGCCTCAAGGAGCCGCACCGGGTACTTGTGGTGACCGATTCCACCTATGTGAAAAACGGCATCTGCTCCTGGATGGACGGTTGGAAGAGGCGCGGCTGGCTGACTGCAGCCCGGCAGCCGGTCAAGAACCGTGACCTCTGGGAACAGCTCGATCGGGTCAGCCGCAAGCACCAGGTCAGATGGCAATGGGTGCGTGGTCACGCCGAGGATCCCTGGAACGAACGCGCCGATGCCCTGGCGGTTGCGGCCCGGAGTCGACAGCCTAAAAAACAGGAAGACAAAGTTGAAACCGCCCGGCCCGGTAAAGAGAGAGTCGCCATTTTCTGCGGCATCACCTATGCGCCCAGTCATGGAACAGGCTCCTGGGCCGTTATCCTTTCGTACAAGAGGTACATGAAAGTCATCGGGGGAGCGGCCAGGGGGGATTCCGCCAATCAATTTCATCTTCACTCATTGCTTGCGGCCCTGTCGGCCCTGAAAAAGAATATCCCGGTCACCGTCTATACCACCTCAGCCTATCTCCGGGATGGTGTGCATAGCTGGCTTGCGGGCTGGCAGCGGCGGGGCTGGATCACCAGCCAGGGGAGAGAGGTCGGGAACCGGGAACTCTGGCAGCAGCTGGCGGTTTTGCTGGACAGGTTTTCCGTGGATATTCAGGTCGTCAGCCGTGAAAACGGCTACTGTCTGCTGCAGGAGGCCAAGGTACTTGCCCGGGAGTGGCGTTTACCGCCGGCATCCGGGGGCCGGACGTAACAAAGAGGTCTCAGGCTCCAATTTACTCCACGTCAGTTTCTGTGGCATATCCCTGCGGGTTCATCGACTGCCAGCGCCAACTGTCCTCGCACATCTCTTTCAGACCCCGCTCCGCCTGCCAGCCCAGTTCACGCCGCGCCAGCGACGGGTCGGCATAGCACTGGGCAATATCCCCGGCCCGGCGGGGCGCAATTTTGTAGGGAATTTTTCTGCCGCTGGCCTCTTCAAATGCCTTGACCATATCCAGGACCGAGTATCCCTTACCCGTGCCCAGGTTATAGGTAACAACACCAGGTTTCTGCGACAGTTTTTCCAGGGCCTTGAGGTGGCCGACAGCCAGGTCGACCACATGGATATAATCCCGGATCCCGGTGCCGTCATGGGTTGGATAGTCGTTGCCGAAGACGGAGAGCTCGGGTAACTTACCCACGGCCACCTGGGAGATATAGGGCATCAGGTTGTTGGGGATTCCGTTGGGGTCCTCGCCGATGCGGCCGGATTTATGGGCGCCGACCGGGTTAAAATAACGGAGCAGGGCGATATTCCAACTGTTGTCGGCCACATGGATATCCCGCAGGATGTCCTCGATCATGGCCTTGGTGCGGCCATAGGGATTGGTGCAGGCAAGCAGGGGAAACTCCTCGGTGATGGGTACGCTTGCCGGGTCTCCATAAACCGTTGCCGATGAACTGAAGACGATGTTTTTGATGCCATACTTCGTCATTGCCTGGCAGAGGTTGAGGGTACCGGTGATATTGTTCTGGTAGTAGAGCAGGGGCCTGGCCACCGATTCACCCACGGCCTTGAGCCCGGCAAAATGGATGACCCCGTCCGCATCATTATGGATGCTGAAAAACAGGTCCAGGGCATCGGGATCAAGGAGATCGGCCTTGAAAAATTCCACCGGCTTTCCGGTCAGCTCTTCCACCCGCCGCAATCCTTCCCTGCTTGCATTGGAGAGATTGTCTATAACGGTGACCCGGTATCCGTTATTCAGTAGTTCCAGGCAGGTATGGCTGCCGATATAACCGGCGCCGCCGGTAACAATGATATGTTGCATTTTTTCTCCTCGGCATTGGTCACAGATAGGCTGACTATAACCTGTTCGACTTCAAATGGAAATTCTGATAAGATAAATTTTCAGCAATAATTGTTCAACTGGCATGGACCGGCCCTGCGCCGGGATTTTCGGAAAATCAGCAATTGAACCACCAGGAGGAAGGAATAATGCCCTATGTCAATATCCGGGTTGCGGGAAAATTAACACGGAAACAGAAGAAAAAAATCTCCCGGGGGGTGACAAAAGTCATTGCCAGGGAGGCGAAAAAGCCCAAGGACTCGATCATTATTTTTATCGATGAAGAGCAGCGGGAAAATATTGCCAAGGGCGGGGTCCTGCTTGATGAGAAGTAACCGTGGTTCCCGATGATGTCCGGGCCCAGGCCCGCGAACTCCGCAAGGAGCTCAATTATCATAATTACCGGTATTATGTCCTCGATGATCCGGTTATCGCCGATGCGGAATATGACCGGTTGTTTCGACGCCTGCTGGAACTGGAGGAGCGTTATCCCGAGCTTGTCACCCCGGACTCTCCAACCAGGCGGGTCGGCGGCAAGCCCCTGTCCGCCTTTGAAGAGGTTGCCCATGTCTCTCCCATGCTCAGCCTGGACAACATCTTTGATCGGGCCGAGCTTAGAGAATTTGAAGAAAAACTGCACCGTTATCTGAAAAGTGACCAGCCCCTGACCTATATTGCCGAGCCCAAAATGGATGGCCTGGCCGTGGAACTGGTCTATGAAGACGGGATCTTTGTCCTTGGCGCGACCCGTGGGGACGGCCTGGTTGGAGAAAATATTACCCCGCAGTTGAAAACGGTGCGCGATATTCCCCTGCGGCTGCATGAAGAAGGCATGGACGCTCCGGGGCAACTGGTGGTCCGGGGCGAGGTCTACATGGACAAGGAGGGCTTTGCCCAATTAAATCGCCGCCGCCAGGATGCCGGTGAACCCCTGTTTGCCAATCCGCGCAATGCCGCAGCTGGTTCCTTGCGTCAGCTTGATCCGCGGATAACGGCCGAGCGTGGTCTTCGTTTTTTTGTCTATGCCGTGGCCGATACCGATGCCGTGCCCTGCGGCCGTCAGAGTGAGCTGTTTCCCTGGCTTTTGAAACTTGGTTTTGCCGTCAATCCGCATGTTAAACTCTGTCATGGTCTTGCGGAAGTGGAACAGCGTTACGACCATCTTCTCACGATCAGGGAAACTCTCTCCTATGAGATTGATGGCATGGTGGTGAAGGTTGATGATTTCCGGCTGCAGAAGCGGCTGGGAAACACCGCCCGGGCCCCGCGTTGGGCCGTGGCCTGGAAATTTCCCGCTGTTCAGGCAACGACCCGAATAATCGGTGTTGATTTTCAGGTCGGTCGTACCGGTGCGGTGACGCCGGTGGCGCTGCTTGAGCCGGTGAATGTGGAAGGGGTGGTTGTGCGGCGGGCAACGCTGCATAACAGGGATGAGATAGAGCGTAAAGACTTGCGGATCGGCGATACGGTGCTTATCCAACGGGCAGGGGACGTGATTCCCGAGGTGATCAAACCTGTTGTTGAAAAACGGACCGGCAGGGAAAAACCCATAATTTTTCCCGACAATTGCCCGGTATGCGGCCATCCCCTGGTTCGTGGGCGCGGGGAGGCAGTTATTCGTTGTGTCAACCCCCACTGTCCGGCCCAACGCTTGCAAAGTTTGATTTATTTTGCCGGCAAGAGCGGTGTTGATATCGAAGGGTTGGGAAAAAAAGCGGTTGAACAGCTGATGGAAGAGGGGCTTGTCCACGATATTCCTGATTTTTTTCGTCTGAAAAAGGAAGATCTCGCCCGTCTTGACGGCTGGGGAGAAAAGTCGGCCGAAAATGTCATCGCTGCCCTGGAAAAGGCAAAACGTATGCCCCTGGCCCGTTTTCTGGGAGCACTTGGTATACGGTATGTGGGAGAGGTAACCGCCCAACTGCTGGCCTCCCATTTTACCAGCCTGGCGGATATAATGGCGGCAACAAAAGAAGATTTTTTAAATGTTGAGGGGATAGGTGAACAGGCGGCCGGCAGCCTGGTTGATTATTTTTCCGATCCTTCCACCCGGGCCATGATCAACGAGCTTCTTGCCGAAGGGGTGACCATCCTGCCGCCATCGAGAGGAGAAAAGCCTCTTGCCGGCCGGGTTTTTCTCTTCACCGGTACGCTTTCTTCCATGGGGCGTAATGAGGCCAAGCAGATCGTCAAGGAACTCGGCGGCCAGGTGGTGTCCGGGCTCAGTAATCGGGTGACCGATCTTGTGGCAGGAGAAAAGGCGGGCAGTAAGTTGAAAAAGGCAAAAGAGCGTGGTATTCGCATATTGAGTGAAAAGGAATTTTTGGAACTGGTGGAAAGGGGATAGGGTCGCCCGTTTGTAAAAACTGGAGTGGCAGATGGAGAAAAAATGCATACATGCGATAGTGCATGGTCGGGTGCAGGGCGTTTATTTTCGCGATTATACCAGAAGAGAGGCCCAGCGGCTCGGTGTTTGCGGCTGGGTGCGCAATCTGATTGACGGCACGGTGGAAGTGGTTGCCGAAGGGGCGCCCGAAGACGTGGACAGTCTGCTTTCCTGGCTGCACAAAGGCTCGCCCATGTCAGAGGTAACAGCGGTAGATGCCGTGGAAGAACCTCCGGACAATCATTTTTCCTCCTTTGTTGTCCGCTATGCTTGAATCGGCCGGCGGCAAGGGTTGTGTTCTTTTTTTCGAGTACTTGAGACAGTTATTATGACAAAACCGGATACTATTGTTTGCAAGATGAGCGTCTGCTTTTTTTGATCTGATGAAGAAAAAAGTTAAAATTCCAACTGGTCGGCCCAGTGGCCGTTTGACCTGTCCCGTATGCGGGAACAGTGAGGATTTTCTCGAACTGGCGCAGAATGTCACCGTGACGACCCGTTACCGGCAAAATGATGACGGCAGTTTTACGCCCGAAGAAAATGAGACCGACATCCACGGTGAGGTCGTGCTGCTGTGCGGCAAGTGTAACGCCGATATGACCGGCTTTCACAGCCATTTTCTGGATATGGTTTTTTAGGTTGTTTTTTAGGTTATATGGCCGGTCGTATCATCTCCGATAATCAGACCCTGTTTGCCGACTACCATTCCCTTAAGGCCGGCGATATCGTTGTCGGTCGCGTTCGTCTCCATGTCGGCGAAGAATCCCTGCTCCTTGACCTGGTCAGCCGGGGTATCCATCTCGTTCCGTCCGCGCTTTCTCAATTATGCAGCCGTTCCAAGACATTGCAGGCCAGATTGCTGGCTGAATTCATGGGGCCGGCGACCGCTGTGGCCTATGATCAGCACGATATGCTGCGGCTGGTCAGCACATTTGCCGAGGCAACTCCTGTAATCTGCAAGCTTGACCGGGCCAATGGCGGCATTGGTATTCTTCGTTTTTCCTCCATTGAAGAGGTCTATACCCAGGCGGTTCTGGGGAACCTGCGCTTTCCCTTTGTTGTGCAGCCCTATTACCCGGATTGCAGGGATGTCCGGGTGGTTGTACTGGGAGATAAGGTGGAGGCCTATGAACGGCATAACCCCAATAATTTTCGGCATAATCTCCATTTCGGCGGTATAAGCAGGCCCTGGAAGCTATCGGAGAGACAGATGGAGATTTGTCGCCGGATTATGGCCCGGGCGGATTTTCCCTACGCCCATATTGATCTGCTGATTTCTCCGGCAGGAAAGGTCTGGTTGACCGAGATCAATCTGCGTGGTGGATTGCAAGGGGCTGTTTTGACCCAGCAGGATTATCTGCTCCAGGTGGAAAAGGTGCATCAACAACTTGTGGCGGAACTGACAGGTGGCCACTATGATTGAATGGCAATAAATGAAAAAGGGAGGTCGAGACAAAAAAAGGAAGGCTGCCTGGGCAACCTTCCTTTTTTACAAAGTGAGGTGTAGCGGTTTTTTATACACAGCCGGTTGGTTTCGGCAGACCAGCCATTTTACAGGCACCTTTACCAGGTCCTGAGGGAAACAGTTCATAAATGCGTTTCAGGGGAAAACCGGTTGTCTTGGAGAGAATACGCACCATGGGAGCAATACCGTTTTTCTTGTAGTATTCCTGCAGGGCATCGATAACCTTCTGATGCTCATCGGTGATTTCGCTGATTCCTTCAACGCCCTTTACGTAATCAACCCAGTTCTCATCCCAATCCTCAGCGCCGTTGAGTAGGAATCCGTCTTCATCAACCTCGTAACTCTTGCCATTGTGCTCAATTGTTGCCATCTTGTTCCTCCTTGGACAGATTATATGGATGTAAAAAAATTTTCTGAGTAAAAAACATGAATTTCTTACTCTAACTGATACCTTTTGTCAAGTATGCCGAGGTATTTTTTTCCAGGATCAAGTGGCCGCATTTCCCCATATTGGGTGCCTAATTACACCCTCTCCGGCCAAATTCATCCGCTTTGGCAGGAGGACCTGGCCAGCAGAATCTCTCCCTATCCAGCAACAGGCCCACCTGGTAAATTCTCACCGGCGCCGAGCGGGTAACGCCAGGCCCGGATTCTACAACATCGGTTGAAAATTCAGCATGGGGAACTTTGTCCGGCAGGTTTCTATTGTCTCAGATTGTCTTGATCATTGGACGATTACGCGTATCCGGTGTGGCAGGAATGGTAAAATCTGATCTGGCCATGCTGATTTCCCGGTTTTTCCCGCTCTTTGACCACCGGGAATTGAAATTGTCTGGACTGTAGTCGTATCAGTCGGTTTTTACAAAATCTTTTTAAAAGGAGCCGTCACGGTTCAGGTAAATTATCACTCCCTCCGGCCCGAAAAGCGGCACCCGCAATATGTTGGAGTATTCCCTGTGAGATACCCAAAGTGCATTTTTCACTGGTAACTTACTTGAAAATTGAACATAATGCATTTTTCGTGCGCGCCGCGTTTGGCGCCGTTTTATTGTTTCTCCATGGAGTTTGTCTATTATGTTGAGATTTTTACGAAACAGGGCCCAGTCAACGTTGATTCAGGGCCTGGTTCTTTTGATTGCGGTGGTCTTTGTCTTCTGGGGCGTGGGCAGCAGCATGAGAGGAAATCGCAACTCCATTGCCGTGGTCAATGGCAAGGAGATTTCCATTCAGGCGTATCAGCGGGCCTATGATCAGGCTGTGGAGAAATATCGCCGTCAGTTTAACGGCCAGGTACCCCCGGGATTTTTTGATACAATTAACCTGAAAGACCGGGTTGTCGCCCAACTGATCCAGGAGGAGTTGTTGCGGCAGGGAGCAGCCGCCATGGGACTGAAGGTCAGTAAGGAAGCCATACAGCAGCAGATTGAAAAAATGGCAGCCTTTCAGAAGGATGGACATTTTGACCTTGATCGCTATAAAAAAATTCTTGCCCGCAACCGGTTGACCCCAACCTCCTTTGAAAGCAGCCTGTTCAATGATGCCCTGACAAAACGCGTTGTCCGGGCAGTCGGTTCGTTTGCGGTATTGCCTGAAAGTGAATTGGCCACATGGATCGCTTTTGCCGGTGAAGAGATCAAGCTTGCTGTCAGGGAGATCAAAAGCGCTGATTTTGAGAATAAGGTGGAGATTAAGGAGGCAGAACTTGCCGCCTGGTATGAAAAACATAAACAGGCCTATACCACAGAGCCGAAAATACGGGTGCAGTATCTGTTCTTTGATGCCGACAAGGCCATGAAGCAGGTGCAGGTCAGTGATGATGAGCTGAAAGCCCGATATGAGAAGGAAAAAGATGGTTATCGCATTCCCGAACAACGCCATGCCCGTCATATTCTGATAAAGGTAGATCCGCGGGCGGACGAAAAGACGGTTGCCGCCAGGAAAAAGGAGGCCGAAAAGATTCTGGCCCTGGCCAGGGCTGGCAAGGATTTCGCGGCCCTTGCCAAAAAGTATTCAGAGGGGCCAACCGCCCAAAACGGCGGTGATCTTGGTTTTTTCCCTCGCGGCAGAATGGTCAAGCCCTTTGACGATGCGGTTTTTTCACTCCATCCCGGGGAAATCAGCGGCCTGGTACGTTCTTCCTTTGGCTTTCATATCATTAAACTGGAGGATATTCGTCCGGCGGTGACCCGTTCGTTTGCCGAGGTCAGAGACGAACTGGCCCAAAAGGTGAAAAGGGAAGAGGCCAAAGCCCTGGCCTTTAAAGAGGCCTCCGCCGCCTATGAAGGTATCATGCGGGCCGGAAGTCTGGAGAAATATGGAAAGCAGAAGGGGGTACAGGTTATCAGGACGGATTTTTTCTCCCGTTCCAACCTGCCCGGCGGCGTTGTCTCCGATCCCGCCTTTGTCAAGGAAGCCTTTGCCCTGGGCAAGGGAGAGCTCAGCTCTCTGGTTGAGGTCGGAAAAGGATATGCGATTATCTTTGTCGACGATGTGAAACCCCCGGTTGTGCCGCCCCTGGCCGATGTGCGCAAGCGGGTTGTCAGCGATTACCGGAAGGAAAAGGCAGTTGCTTTTGCTCAAAAAGAGGCGGATAAACTGCTTGTCCAGGCCAAAAAAGAGGGGAAACTTGCAGGCAAGGATATTCGGCTGACGGATTTTATCAAACGAAGCATGCCCCGGGCGGCAAAGGTGCCCGCTGCCATTGTTGCCGACGCCTTTTCCCTGTCTCCGAAGGTCAGGTTTCCCGAGCATCCGCTCAAGGTTGGCGATAATTATTATATTTACCAGATTGTGGAGCGCCGACAGGACAGCAAGGGTGTGGATGCACAAACAAGGGAACAACTCCGCAAACAGTTGCTTGCCGACCTGCAGTCTCGCCTGCTTATGGATTGGCTTGCCGACCTGCAGAAAAAAGCCGAGATCTGGACCAATAATGCAATTCTCAAGGAATAGATAATCTCATGGCCCGGTCGTCGGTTTTCCATATGAGCAGGCCCCTTGCAGTGCAGGGGGCCTTTTTGCTGCCCTGAATCTGATGGTTACCGACTCGAAACAGACTGACTTGTTCTATAATTTCTGTTTTTGTCTGTCGTTTTTTTTGGGATGAACCACTATGGCCGGACCATATCGGCCGCTTATAACTAATAATGATGGCGTCGTAAAAACTTTGATCTACTGCGTCGTGTGTTCTGTGTTTTTACTTAGCCATCTTTAAGCATTGTCTGGACTTTTTACGAGTTAATCAATAATGAAAATCTACAGGTTTATGTTTAAGGAGGGGTGTACCCGCAACCCAAGCCTGTAGGAGCGGCTTCAGCCGCGAAATTTCCATGATTATCCTGGTAAAGCAATGGGTTAACAGGCGAACAAATTCGCCCAATCCGTCCATGCAGCAATACGCATAATCCTATTTTCGGATAAATTTTTATGAATGTATCCGCAGAACTGAAACAGGTTCTTGGTGAACTGGAACCGTTTGACCATTACCTGCTCCAGTGTATTTCCATCATCTATGAACCGGTTTCAGTAGCATTTTTAACCAAATGTATCGGACTTGCCGGGCATTATCAGGTCAGTCGTGCCGAGATAAAGGAGTCCATTGAACATCTGCGCCAGGCAGACCTCCTGAACCTGCATAATCAGTGTCCGCCCGAGTTGTCCGAATTCCTGCTCCGGCAGAGCGAGCAGGAGGGCTGGTTTGCCGATTTTGCCGCCCTAATCGAAAAAGAGGCACCTGTTTCCTATATGTACGGGAAATGGACAACCCGGTGCTGGCGGGCCATGCGCCAGTTCCGTATCGGCGTATATACCGGTGACTTTGATAAAATCGACGAAAGTGGCCAATTTCTTGCCAACCACTGTGGCAGCCATCTGGAGATGGAACCACCGGCTGTGCAAATCGTCACCAATCCCTTTGATGCCCAGTGGTTTGGCGGCTTGCCCGGCTCGATGCAGTTTTTTCTCCTCGATCAGGTTTTCCGGTATTCCATGGAGCGCCTTGTTCCCTTTCCCGAGGTCCTCAATTACCTTGAAGACGACTCCGCCCTGACAATATCCGCCATCGAGCAGGTCCCGTTTCATCGCATGCTGGCAGGATATTACCTGCTCCAGGGCCGGTTTGACGCATTACAGAACCTGATAGACAGGCATGGCGATTCTTTTCCCGGCTCGGGATTTTCCGGAACCCTGTCTTTCCTGCTCGGCGATGATGAGGCAGGACTCGCCTTGTTTGAAAAAGACCTTGAACATCTTAATCAGTACGCTGGGAAGGAGGGGACCTTTTTTTTCGGTCTGACCGGCATATTTTGTCTGCTTGCCCTGCTCTCGCGGGGCCAGGAGGACGATCTGCGTGCGGTCATCGGGGCCACCACCCTTGTCCTTGCCTCCTGCAAGGGGTGCCCTGAAGAGCTGCCCTTTCGTTTCCTCGATGCCTATGCCCGCTCCGTCGAGGATGATTTACCCGATATGCTAGCCCTTTCCGAACAGTTAAAGGCGGAGGAGCGCAGCCTTTCCACGCTTGTCTCCATCCTCTGTCTGCACTGGATTGGGGTGGAGATCCCTTCGGAACTGCAGAACGCCCTGCATACGCTCTATATTCAGGCCAGGGAGAACGGTTTTCTCTGGCTTGCCATGGAGGCGTCGGAACTGCTGGCCACAATCGATCCCCAACAGGAGGAAAAAAGGGCCTGGGCCGAGAAAATGCGGGCGGAGCTTGGCTGCAGGACGATTGTCCATATTGTCTCACCAGATGAATCATGGAAACAGAGCCTGCAGGAGCTGATCAAGGTTACCCGGGCGGCCAGGGGCCAGGAACAGACCACCAGGCTTTCCTGGTTCGTCCGCTTTGTCGATAATTCGCTGGTCCTCACGCCCAAGGAGCAGAAGAGAAAGGGTTCCGGCCAGTGGAGCAAGGGCCGGGCCATTGGCCTGAACAGGCTGGCCGAGATGGATGCGTTTCCCTACCTTTCCGACCAGGACAGGGAGATCTGCGCCGCCCTTGAACCGGTTGTCGAGGGAAGCGGCAAGATAAGCGGCTACGCATTTAACATGGAAAAGGCCCTGCCTGCGATTATCGGTCATCCCCATGTCTTTCTTGAACATTCACCGCAAACACCGGTGGAACTCGTTGCCGGAGAGCCCGAACTGGTGGTTGAGTCCCATGGGGAGACCCTGTTTATTCATTTTGTCCGGGACATCGGCGAGGGAGAAGTCGTGGTCTGGCAGGAGACACCGACCAGGTTTCGCATTGTCCGCATCACCGATGAACATAGGCGGGTCGCCGAGATAACCGGCCGGGAGGGGTTACGGGTCCCTGTGGAGGCCAGCGGCCAGGTCCTGGATGCCATCGGCAATATTGCCTCGTTTATGACGGTGCACTCCTCCATCGATGTGGGCGGAGAGGGCCAGGATATTACCGTGGTCACTGCCGATGCGACCCCGCATATTCATATCATTCCCTATGGCAGCGGCTTTCGCCTGGAGATGTTTGTCCAGCCCTTTTCCCACGCCGGCCCCTACCTGAAGCCGGGTATCGGCGAGACCAATATCATGGCCGAGGTCAAGGGGCGGCGTTTGCAGACCAAACGGAACCTGCTGCTTGAAGAGGAAAAGGCGCGCGAGGTCGAAGAGAGCTGTCCCATGCTGGATCTGGCCATTGATCTTGAACAGGAGAATGAGCGGGAATGGCACCTGTTGGACCCTGAAGAGTGTCTGCAGGCCTTGTTGGAAATCGAAGAGATCCGTGACCGGGTCGTACTCGAGTGGCCGGAGGGCGAAAAGATCGCTGTGCGCAGGCAGACCGGCGTCAACCAGCTCAATCTCAATATCCGTACCAGCCAGCAGGACTGGTTTTCCCTGAGCGGCCATCTGCAGGTCGATCAGGATGAGGTCATTGAGCTGAAATCCCTGCTTGAGCAGGTGAAAAAATCGCGCAGCCGATTCATCCCCATGGGGGACGGCCAATTTCTTGCCCTGACCCAGGAGTTTCGCAATCGTCTCGAAGAACTCATCCTCTTTGGGGAGGAGGAGCGGGCGGAAAATGAAATCTATGTCCATCCCCTTGCGGCCCCGGCCCTGGAAGAGTTGACCCGGCAGGCAAAAACGACCGTGGACGATGGTTGGCGCAAGCGTCTGCAGGCAATTAACGAGGCCCAGGATTTTGTACCCGAGGTACCCTCGACCCTGCAGGCGGAATTACGTGATTACCAGGTTGAGGGGTTTGTCTGGATGGTCCGGCTGGCCCGGCTCGGTATCGGCGCCTGTCTTGCCGATGATATGGGACTGGGAAAAACCCTGCAGTCACTGGCCGTTATCCTCTACTTTGCCGGCAAGGGCCCGACCCTGGTCGTTGCCCCCACCTCGGTGTGCATGAACTGGGAACAGGAGGTGAATCGTTTTGCCCCGACCCTGAAGCTGCACATGCTTGGCGGGCCGGATCGGGAAGAGATGATACGAGGGCTGGGCAAGTATGACCTGCTGGTCACCAGTTATACCCTGCTGCAGCAGGAGGTGGAGCTGCTTGAACAGGTGGACTGGCAATGCATAGCCCTGGATGAGGCCCAGGCCATTAAAAATGCGGCCACCAAGCGGTCCAAGGCGGCAAAGCGGCTCAGGGCACGGTTCAAACTCATCACCACCGGCACTCCGATAGAAAATCATCTCGGGGAGTTGTGGAACCTTTTTTCCTTTATCAATCCCGGTCTTTTGGGGACCTATAAGCGATTCAATGCCAGGTTCGGTATTCCCATAGAAAAACACCATGATCAGGTTGCCCGCCGTAAGCTGAAAAAGCTCATTCGGCCCTTTATGCTGCGCCGTATCAAATCCCAGGTTCTCGAGGAGTTGCCGCCGCGCACGGAAATTACCCTGCGGGTGGAGATGAGTCCGGAAGAGGTCGCCTTTTACGAGGCCTTACGACAGCAGGCCATGGAAAATATCGAGGGGAACGCGGAAAAAACCGGACGCCATCTGCGCATCCTGGCGGAAATCATGCGTCTTCGCCGCGCCTGCTGTAATCCCCGCCTTATCTCCGAGGATATAAAAATACCATCGACCAAGCTGCGGGTCTTTGCCGAGGTTGTGGAAGAACTCATTGCCAGTCGGCACAAGGCCCTGGTCTTCAGCCAGTTTACCGGCCATCTGGCGCTTATCCGCGAGCTCCTTGATGAAAAGGGCATCAGTTATAAGTACTTAGACGGCACCACGCCCGCCCGGGAGCGGCAGCGGCAGGTGGAGAGCTTCCAGGCCGGTGACGGGGACCTCTTTCTTATCAGCCTGAAGGCCGGTGGCCTGGGCCTGAACCTGACGGCGGCCGATTATGTTATCCACATGGATCCCTGGTGGAATCCGGCCGTTGAGGATCAGGCGGCCGACCGGGCCCATCGTATCGGCCAGAAACGACCGGTCACGGTCTATCGGTTGATAACATCCAATACCATCGAGGAAAAGATCGTCCGCCTGCATCAGGAAAAACGGGATCTTGCCAACTCCCTGCTCGAGGGCTCCGATGTCGGGGCCAGGATCAGCGCCGAGGAACTGCTTGAGCTTATTCGGGGCGCCTGATTGTTGCCGCCGGTTGGGAAGGATGTTCTGTTTCCTGCATCAGCAGTTGTAACTGCTTCCAGGAATGAATGTCCTGCTGGAGGATGTGACGGCTATAACTGCACAGCGCCCGCAGGGCCTGATATGCGTTGGCCGTTGACATGTGCAGCCGTGTCAGCCTGGAGAGGGGAAGTTGTTGGCCGCTGGCAAGAAATTTCAGGGTCTGGCGTGTCAGCTGCAGGGATGATCCCCGGCTCTGTCTGCGGCAGCGGAGGCAGAGGAGGGATCCGTTGGCCGGATAGAGGGCAAAGGCCGGTTGTTGATCAATGGCCGCGCCACAGACGGCGCAGCCGGTCAACTGCGGTCGATAGCCGCAGGCTGTCAGCAGGCGCAGGAGAAAAAAAACGGCAATCACTCCCTGGTTTTTCCGTTCGGCCAGCCCTGCCAGCGCCCAGGACAGAAGAGCGAAAACAGCGGGATCGCCATCCTGATCACCGCTGAAGCGGCGGACAAGTTCGCTGATAAAGGTGGCAGTCACATAGCCTGGATAATGCCGGCGTAAAAAGAGATGGGCATTGACCAGTTCCGCCTCGCTCAGAAAGAACAGGGTCCCTTTTTTGGGCGGCCGGCAGGTGACGACAAGGGAGGTAAATGGTTCCAGTTTATTGACAAAACGTTTTTTGCTGCGTTTGGCCCCCTTGGCGATGGTGGTTATTTTGCCAAGGTCCCGGCAGTAGAGGGTGACAATTTTATCGGCTTCGGCATGGGCGGTCACCTGAAGGACAATGGCAGGGGATTGCCGGTTGGTCATTGATGATCAAAGATGTCGTCGGGCAGGAGGAGCGATGGCGGTCTGCCATTTTCCGATGTCGGGAAGGACAACGGGGCGTCATTGAGGGACAGGGTTGCGGAACTTGGCGTATCAAAGGTAATTTTGAGCTGTTCTTTTGCCTGCCAGTGTGCTGCCCTGCCGCTGGTATATCTTTTCTTGACCGGTTTTTCGCCGTCAATCGACACCGTTACTGTGCAATCCTTGATGAAGTGGGCCGTCAGCCGGTAGGGATAGGATGCCTGGTCCCGGCTTGCGGACAGGTCGTTTTCCCCTGTTGTTCCCAACGACCCGCTTCCAGTGGCGGTTGTCTCCTCCTGTCCTTCTGCCCCGGTATCCACCGATCTGTTTTCTTTCGCCACCACCGGCTGCTGTTGCCCATCATCGCCCGCAAACATTTTCTGAATGGAGACCTGCATGTTACTGGTCTGTTTGGACAGAAAGGAAAAGGGGTTCCAGGATGTGTAGAGACAAAAGCCGGTAAAGGAGAGGACGATAGCGGCAAAGAGAAGCAGGGCAATGGTTGCCGATGAAATATGGGAGGGTTCGGCAAGTGTTTTCGGGGCCAGGGTTGAGGGCGGGATTGTTTTCATGGCCAGGTTCTGCGGCCTGGAGCCGGTGGAATGTTTTTTCCGTTCGGCAAGAAGTTCAGCCGCCACCTTGGAGCCGTTGATGCCAAGATAATTACCATACAGGGTCACCAGGCCGCGGACAAAGGTGTCTGCGGGCAGCTGGTCAAAGGAGGACTCCTCGATGGCCCGGATATTTTTTACGGAAATTTTGGTCGCCTCGGAGACCTCTTCGACACTTAACTCTTTTTCCAGCCGCAGCTTTTGCAGGTAACGGCCTGGAGACTCTTCCATGTTTTGTTCCGGAGAAGGATCCTTCTTACTCATGCCGGGACCTCAAGAGAATTTCGCCGTTGTTCATTGTACATTGCCTGCTAGTTGTCCTGTAAAATCCTGATGTAGGACTGTGCCCGCAGTTCTTTTATCCAGTTTTTGTAGAGTTTCTGCATCTCCTCTCGGTAAAGTATTTCGCGGATTTCATCCTTGACCGATTCGTAGGGTACCTTGGTGATGATCTGGCCCTCCTGGCTGGACAGTAGCTTGAAAATCTGGTAGCCCGACGGCGTTTCCACGATTTTGCTGACCTGGCCGGGCTTGAGGGAGGTTACCGCCTTGCGCATGGAATCAGCCATCTCTTCTGCACGAAACACGCCGATGTCGCCGCCGTCGGATGCCGAGGGCAGATCTGAATACTCTTGCGCCAGTTTTTTAAAATCCTTGCCCGCGACCGCGAGACTATGGATCCGCTGCGCCTTTTTAAGGGCCGCCTCTTTTGCCTTTTTCAAGGCAGCTCCTGTTTTAGTTCCATCCCAGCTGCACCCTATCTGCAGGATATAATAACCACCCTCGCCGACCTGCTCTGTGTAGTGCATGTCATAATAATCGATAATTTTTTCCTCAGGAATTATCACCTTGGAGCGGACAGCGACATTGACCAGCTTGGCGCTGAGAATCTGGTCTTTCAGGTCTTCCTTGTACTGTTTCTCGTTAAGACCCATGGCACCAAGCTGCTTGCGGAACTGGCGCATGGTTGTGTGATTTCGATTGAGAATTCGTTGCAGGGCCTTGTCGACCTCCTCATCGGAGACCGTAATTTTGTATCTGTCGGCCTCCTGCAGGAGGAGCTTTTTGTCGATGAGTTTTTCAATGATCGTTTTTCTGGCCTTTTGCAGCGCTTCACTCAGCCTGCCGGGAGGCGTCTGTTCAGCTATCCGGGTAAACAGGGGTTTGCCTGCTTCGTTGACCTCGGAGAGGGTGATGACATCGTCGTTGACGACCGCCACGCAGCTGTCAACGACTTCGGCCCGCAAAGGAGCTTCAGTGGCGATAAAAATAAGGGCCAGAACAGAGAATAGACAAAAAATATATAAATGTTTCATTATTGAGATCGTTGTCTTTGGGTTGGAATATTTCTTGGTGAATTGAGAAAGAATAACCTGATCCAACATCTTTATCTACACGGAAGAGGGGAAAGAGGCAAATTATTTCCTGATTGTTGGCCGGGGCTCAAGGTAATTGAATAATTTTCAAAACAAAACTCTGGCGCTACAAAATTCGGCCCGGAGCTGTTTGTTAAGGTCCAATGCTGGCGGGTGTTTGTGCTTCAGGCATGTTCATTTACCTTTCGTCATTGGTTTTCCTCCTGCATCAACGTGGTTTACAGGGATTCAGCGGTCAATGTCCCGCCGAAATCCCGATAAGTTTTTTCATATGCAGGCCTGGTTGTCGAGCCGGGATCGTTTATTGCATAATTATTGTGTGTGAGGGATAATTCATTATAATTTTAGGGTGAAGACGATGATTTCAGGACGATATGCCGCACTTTCCGGTCTGCAGGCTTATGGGATGCGCTTGCAGAATAATGCAAATAATGTCGCCAATATGAATACATCCGGTTTTAAAAAGGGCCGGGTCCTTCTCCGTGCAGAAAAGCCGCAGGGCGTTAGCGTCCATGCTGAAAAAATCGAAACGCCAGGCCCGCAAACAATGGAGGAAACCGGGCAGGGCGAACAGATGGTTGAACAGTCTAACGTTGACCTTGCCGAAGAACTACCTGAAATGATAATGAATCAGCATGCTTTGCTGGCAAATATTCGTTCCCTGCAGGCGATAGATGAAATGGACAACAGTGTCCTTGACCTCAAGGCCTGATCGTGAGGGTACAGTATTCTATTCTTGAATTTCATTTTTGAAATTCAATTCAAAATATGCGGGTATTTTCGTGCTCGCCTCAGGTACCTGATCTCTTCCCTGTTGACAGAACGATGCGTCTCGGTTTAACTGCGCCATCATAATCACCGCGTTTTTCCGGGAGTCATTCCTCTTTTTCTATTGCCCAGAGAGCTGTCATGTATTCTACATTTCGGTTGTATGCGATTATTCTGTTGTCCATCGGAGTAATTTTTTTTTCCAGCTTTTCATCAGCGTCGGCGGCCGTCACCATGCCGCAGTTTTCCCTGCCGTCAGTGACCGATGGCAAGGTTGTTCATAGCGCCGATTTTAAGGGCCAGGTCATCCTGGTGACCTTTTTTGCCACCTGGTGCCCGCCCTGCCGTCAGGAAATTCCCAATCTCATTGCATTGTATAATGAATATAAATCCAGGGGATTTACCGTTATCGGCCTTTCCGTTGACGAGGGCGGGCCATCAATAGTTGCCAAACTCGTCCGGCAGGAGAAAATTACCTATCCTGTCTTGATGGCCGATCGGGCCACAGCCCGTTCCTTTGGGGGAATTGCCGGAATACCCACATCTTTTCTGGTCAACCGAAAAGGGCATGTGGTGAAAAAATATCCTGGTTTTGTCCCCCATTCCCTGCTCGTCCGGGATCTTGAGGCTGTGTTGTAACAACTTTACGGTCTGGTGGGCGGTCCTGACAGCCATCCGGAGTTTTTTTATTGACAACCTCTTAGTAATTCTTATATGTTGTATAAAATTTAATCATGAACAAATGATTTGAGAATGAGCAGGTTCAATTATTCAATTCTTACTTAAGGAGAATGTTATGAAAAAGATGCTCACTGTTGTTATGATTGTTGCCTTTGCTTTCAGCGCCGGCAGCGCACTGGCTGGCAAGGTGAAATGCACGGTTGACAAGGTTGACGGAGAAACCGTTACCATGACCTGTAAAAAAGCTGATAAACTGAAAGCCGGCGAGAAGGTGACGGTCAAGGCCGCCAAGAAAAAAGCCGTCGAAGGTTGCTGATATAGATTTTTTGTTGTTGAAAATGTTACAAGCGGGTTGATGCTCTGTCATCAACCCGTTTTTTTTTGATTTTTTTTATATTTGTCTTTTATTATGGATCCCCGGAACCTGCCTGCTCCCCAGAAGAAACTGTACGAGGCGATAGCCCGGCAGTACAAGGTCGCCTTTGAGCCGTTGACCATAGGTGATATTCGGCTCTATCTGTTAAAAATCACCGATCTTGAACAGATTCTCGGTGGCAAAGACCCGTTAAAAGATGTTTCCGATTTTCCCTTCTGGATACGTCTCTGGGAGGCGGCTATTGTTTTGTCCGAGTTTGTCGGCTCCCGAAATTTCGCCCCCGGTACCAGGGTGCTGGAACTGGGGGCCGGTCTTGGCGCCCCCGGCCTGGTGGCGGCGGCCAGGGGATGTACGGTTACCTTGAGTGATTATGAAG
>JALVAI010000444.1 GCA_027011235.1 Desulfobulbaceae bacterium | reverse complement strand
CGCGGGGACATGAAAGGTGCAGCGATCAGGCTGGTCGGCCACATTAACGGGCAGGCCCAGGGTTTCGGCATCGGATGCAACCTGCTCTTGCACCGCCGTAGAACCGGTGGCAGCAAAAACAAGAAAGGCGCCGTCCAGATCTCCGGCCTCATATTTTTTCTCAAGCCAGCAACATTTTCCCTGCTCGGCAAGACGGGCAAGACCAGCCGTCACCTCGGGGCTTACAATAACAACATCCGCACCTTCCTGCAGCAATCCCCGCGCCTTCCGTTCGGCCACCATGCCGCCGCCCACCACCAGGCAGCGTTTTGCGCGAATATCAAAAAAAACAGGGTACACCGTGTTCACTTAAACCAGCAGGCACTGCGGACCAACTGATAATAAAAAATTTCTCTGTTTCATAATCTTTTTGCCCACAGAACAGGTATGAAACTTCATGAAACAACTGGAGATTATCCTGTTACACGACAGGGTTATGAACAAAAAAATGTGACAAGCTCCCAAAACGTCGATCCGTTGACGAAAAACCGGGAATCTGCCTGTTTTCGAACGGACGGCAGTGGTTTCCAGCAGCATACTTCTATTTATCTTTTATTATTTCATCGAGTTAAACCATACTCACAAACAGGATTACGCTAACGAATAACAAAGAGAATATGGCAAACATCCTGACTGTTTTTCCGACCACAGGTTTGTTTCTTCTTTTAACCTCAACAAAGTCACGCCGGAAACCAAAATAAATAGCCATGATGGCAAGGACAGATAATATGATAAATTGCCCTGTCGCTCCAATTCCCAATACATCGAAGAATTGTCTTTCATAGCTTTTTATTTCGTCTCTGTAAAAATACCTGGCAAATGGTGTCGCTACCAGCAAAATGATAGCGATCACTATCATTAACTCGATTATTATAAAACCGGATTCTCTTGTCCCTATTTGGGTTCTAATGTCAGAGAGGCCAGATATATACATGTATACATGTCTCAATCGGTTTTTGATGCATGCCTGGTGCATATTATCCCGGAACCGATTTCTTGAGAACCACCCCTACGCAGGAATGCAGGACAAGGGATAGCCAGAGAGGGTTACCAACAACAATTATCGGGCAACCAGTCTGGTCAACAGCACTTCCCTGTCCTCTTCAAGACTTTTCAACTTCTTCTTCTGGGCCGAGATAGCATAATTTTTTTCCGCCATTTTCAAAAACGGAGCCAGGCTCCTGCGACGGAGATCATGGGCCAGATAAACGGCGCCACCGGGCCGCAGGGCCTTGTCGACAAGGGCGAGCAGGGGCGCAAAAAATTCCTCCCGAAACAGGATTTCCGCGCCGAGAATAACGTCATACTGCTCCATGGCAGGGGGAGACAGCCAGTCAAGGAGCATACAGTCAACTTCAAGACCGCTGGCAGCCGCGCTCACCTGCTCAAAATCAAGAATCAACTCTTCATAATCACTCAAGGTGACCGTACATCCCCTGGCCGCTGCCACCAGGCCGGGGGCGCCAAGACCGGCCCCCAGTTCCAGCACCCTGGTGCCGGG
>JALVAI010000443.1 GCA_027011235.1 Desulfobulbaceae bacterium | reverse complement strand
AATTACTCCTGTAAATATTCAATTAACCGCCTGAAAACAGGCAGGCATGGATTCCCTGCAAAAATCAGGTCACATTGAACCTCGAAGAGCGAATGCTGCAGGAACAAATGTAATCGCCGGCAATAGCGGTGAATATTTATCCCCAAAGTTCCGCCCGTACCTCTGCCGGCTGCTCTCCGCTCTCCTTTTCACAATCTTGCATTGTTACCCCAAAACCCGGCCTTCGGGCAACAATTTTTCGCCAGACAAGGGTATTTCATCACGGTTTGGCTTTTTTTTCTCCGTGTGGCTGCAAGGTCAGGACCGACCGCCCGTGATCGGGAAAAAGGTCGGAGACCAGCACCACATTATCCGTGGACTTAAGGAGACGGAGCAGTTCATCCTTGAGCCGGGTCACGGACCTTCCCCGAGTCGCCGCAACAAGACCTGCCAGCCAGTCGGCAGCCCCTTTCACCTGGGCAGCAAAGCGATGGGGCCAGAAGAGAAAGATACCGTTATCGGCCTGCTGGAGCTGGCCGGCAAGGGCCGGTCCCAGTTTATCCGCGACCTGTTTGGGCAGCCGTTGCCGTTCATTTTCAACGGCAAGCAGTTTCTTCAAGCCGGCGGGGCCATTGGCCAGGTACAACATGTCCCGGGTCAGGACAAAGGCGGGCCGGGTGGCCTCACCGGGCAGCAGGGCCCATGAATACATGGTGTAGGGGCCGACCTGTTCCCTGGCCGCTCCTGCCACCCCCCGATCATCCATCTTCCGGCGCAGCCGCTCCAGCAGGGTCTCAGCCACCTTATGGTCCCTGACCTGGACAAACCAGATCATTTTGGGCAGGGGAAACATACCGGCCTGGACGATTTTATTGAGCACCATCCCGTATTGCGGCCCAAAGGCCCCGCCGATCTCGGCCAGGGAGAGACCAAGTTGCCGGCGCAATCGGGCATCGACTTTGCTGTACTGTTTGGGGTCGGCCGCCGACAACGACTGGACAACCGTGGAAGCGCCAAGACTTGCGGACCAACTGTAGAGCAGCGGGTTGTCCTGCAACAGATTCAGGCTGATATTCTTTTTTTCGCTGGCATCAACCAGTTCCCTGACCCTGGGATCAAGTTTATCATAGGTGTAACCGGCCATTGAATCGACTTGCCAGCCGGTTGCGCTCCTGCCTGCGACCGAGACAAGGTACTGCATGCCGGCAAGATATCCGACAACCTGCTGCACCTCTTTGTCCTTGAGCCCGGCCAACAAAGCACGAAGTTGATCAAGCTGGACAAATTCCAGAGCGTAGACCTTCTCCAGGGACGCCTCCTTTCCGAACCGGTCACCATTGATAAAGTTTTCCACCTGCTGCAGGGTCGTTCCTGTCCTGTTGGCCTCCACACAGCGATGTATGGCCTGGGGCGAAAAGGCGAGCAGCAGCCGGTCACCCCGGGAATAGGCGTAGAGATAACCACCCGCCGCAGGATTTTTTGCATTCAGATTTTTTGTACTCAAACGCAGTCTGGTCAGCTCCAGTTCTCTGAATTTTATGCTGTCAACATCCCTGTGGAGC
>JALVAI010000442.1 GCA_027011235.1 Desulfobulbaceae bacterium | reverse complement strand
GTCCAGGTACTGAACCAGAAACCTGGGCGCCAGGAACTGCGCCAGGCCCAGATTTACCAGAAGGCGGTTGAAATCATGTTCGAGAAATCTCCCGGTTTTGCCCCTGCCTGGCAGATCACCCTGAAGGAAGCAGAAGAGGAGATGAAATCCGCGGAGCGCGGTATTATTCCATTTTTCAAACGGATGACCTCCACCGCCGGCAGTTCCACCAGCGACAGTGAAAAAAGCCGGAAGAAGACACTGGAGCTGGAAGAACCGGCCGGCAGCTGATCACCTTGGAGACATCATCGGCGCCTGCGGGCGCCACCCGGCTTGATAATGTCGGCCTGATCCTTGTCGGGCCGCGTTATCCGGAAAATATCGGTGCGGCCGCTCGAATTGCTTACAATTTCGGCATACCTGAACTGACGGTTGTTACAGACAGGAAACCCGATCAGGAGCGGATGCTGAAAATGGCTACCCACAAGGCCGGCCATCTGATCACAGGCATGCGTGTTGTCGAAACAACCGCCGAGGCCGCAAGCCCCTACAATTTTATTGTCGCCACCACCGCCAGGCAGGGCCGGCAGCGCGTACGAATGCAGTCCCCACGCGCTGTCATGGAAGAGATCCGGCCGCTGGCCCGGGCGGCAAATAACCGCATCGCTCTCATGTTCGGACCGGAAAACACCGGTCTGACCAATGAGGACCTGGATCTCTGCCAGTTCTACTCCACCATCCCGACAGCGGATTTCTCCTCACTGAACCTTGCCCAGGCCGTGGCTATTCACTGTTACGAACTCTACATGGCCATGGTTTTCGGCAGCAGCGAGCCCACGCAGCCGCTCGACTATGCTAACTCCTTTGATCTTGAGGGAATGTACGGCCATATCAGCGAGGCCCTGTCCGAGATCACCTTTCTTGACGACAATAACCAGGTCTACTGGATGCGCAGTATCCGGCGCTTTCTGGGCCGGGTACACCTGACAAAAAAAGAGGCCAGCCTCATCCGCGGCATTTGCCGAAAATTTCTCTGGCACAGTCGGAACCGGAACAAGCTCACATGACAATTCCGTAATTCCGTCCTGCTACGGGCAGTCAATCCCGTTCAACCCTGACAACGGGCAACCTTCACAGACGGGCCGTGACTTCTTGCAGAACTCCTTGCCGACCCGGACGATCAAGGCATGGTACTCATTGAACAGGGCGCTGTCCTCTTCCATATTATCCGTGAACAGTTCCTGAATCATGTGATAATCATACGACTCATCGATGATTTCATGCCTGCTCAAAATGCGGTGCGTATAGGCATCAACGACAAAAACCGGTTTCCCGGCTGCATACAAAATCATGGAATCAGCGGTCTCCGGCCCGATCCCCTTGACAGACAACAATTCTTTCCGCAGGAGTGTTGCCGGCTGGCAAAGGAACAGATCAAGATCACCATCCCATTTTTCGTTAATCAGGGCAAAAAAATTCCGCAAACGCTGTGCCTTGATATTATAATACCCTGCCGGCCGAATATATTTGGCCAGTTGTTCCTTGGAAAGGGCCGACATTGCCGCAAGGGTCAGCAGAC
>JALVAI010000441.1 GCA_027011235.1 Desulfobulbaceae bacterium | reverse complement strand
CGGTGCGGCGAGGCAATGAGACCGCTTTCAAAAATTGTTAAAAAGGGTCGACCATGGTCAACTGTTTTTAAAGAACTTTTTTTTCCCTCTCCCTGGTGGAAACACGCCTATTACGGCATCAAGCCGGAGGACTCGCTTCTGCAATGCAACTGGCTCTTCCATCCGGCAATGGTTGTCCGCTGGCTCTCCTTACGTTGTATATCAGCGGGATACCGCCTCTTTCATCCTCCACAACTCAACAACCAGGAATCCCAATAATGGATCAATCAAAATATCCCCTCCAAAATGAAGGCTATATGCTGGAAGAACTTGACGGCGAACTCCTGCTCTACCATCTTGACCAGACAAAAACCGTGTACCTCAACAACTCGGCCGCCGTTGTCTGGCATCTCTGTAACGGAACCAATACTGTTGCCGACATAATCGCCCTGCTTACGGTACATTTTCCCGAGTCAGCGGATGCAATCCCCGCCGATGTGGAACAAACCCTGCAAAGCCTGCAGGATGCGGGCGCCCTCTCCCTTGATTAACTCAATAAAAATACATCAATAAAAAAATCCATGAAAAGCAGATACCTTGGTTTTGCCGACCGCAGGCTGGTGCTCCACTATCCTGCCGCGTTAACCGCCATGGTGCAGTTTCTCTTTGCCCATGTTCCGGCCGGACAGGACAGAGAGCCGGACCATGTGTTTCTTCTTAAGCGGCATGGCGGGGAATGGTGTCTGAGTAAGGACAACAGGAAAATCGGCAGAGAAAAAGATGAAAATAACATGGCCAACCTGCTCATGGGCGAGGTCATCTACGCCATGATCGATGGGGTCCATTCGGGTTTGACATTGCATGCGGCCGCAGTCGCCTGGAAGGACAAGGGCATCTGGCTACCGGGAACCTCCGGCGCCGGAAAGACCAGTCTCTCGGCCTGGTTGTGTACGCGTGGTTTTTCCTATCTCACCGACGAACTGGTTCATTGCCCGTTCGACGGCCGCCGGTTTGAGGCCTTTACCCGGCCGTTCAACTTCAAAAAACATGGATTGTCCGTACTCTCAGCCCTGCTGCCGGAAACGAACAATATTCAGGATAGCGACATGCTGACCGGAGAAACCGTCACCATGATACAGCCGGGCGCTTTCGGGCCGTGTCAACCAACCGCTGTCCCTGAACTTTCTCTTCTGCTTTTCCCGAGATTTGAGCAAGAGGCCGCTCTTGAACTTGAGCCGATGTCGCCCGCCCAGGCAGGTCTGCAGCTCATGGGCTGTCATGTCAATGCCCGCAACCTGCCCGGTCACGGGTTTACCGATGTGGTCAAGTTGTGCAGGCAGGTCCCGGCCTGCCGCCTGACCTATGGTTCTTTCCAGCAACTGGAGAACTCCCTTGATGCCTTCTGCGAACTGGCCCTGGACAGCTCGCTTACACCGCAACAGTTCAACAGGCTGGCAACCATGGTGAGCGCGCCCAGGCAGCCCCCCGCTTCGTCCAGGGCCGACAGGGAAAGAAAACAAAAAATTCTGCCGGCAACACCAAGACTGGCAAAGAAAAAACTGACCATCGGCATGGCGGTCTATGATGACTATGACGGCGTATACTTCTCTGTTCAGGCCATCGGCCTGTATCACCCGGAGGTTCGGGATGATATTGAAATCCTGGTCATTGATAATCATCCGGAAGGTAAAGATGCCCCTTACTTAAAAAAACTTGAATGCCTTGGCAACTATCGCTATGTCCCCTTCCGGGAAAAAACCGGGACAGCCGTCCGGGACCGAATCTTTGCCGAGGCTACAGGTGATTTTGTCCTCTGCATGGACTGCCATGTCCTGATCGTTCCGGGCGCCCTGGCCCGCCTTCTTACCTATTTTGACACCCACCCCCTGTGCAATGATCTTCTCCAGGGTCCTCTGCTCAATGATGATCTGCGCACCATGAATACCCATTTTGCCGACAGCTGGCGGGGTGGGATGTATGGGGTCTGGGCCTGTGACAACCGGGCCGATGATAAAGATGGCGAACCCTTTGATATCCCCATGCAGGGACTTGGCCTGTTTGCCTGCAGAAAAAAGGCGTGGCCCGGTTTCAATCCGGATTTTCGTGGATTTGGCGGTGAGGAGGGCTATATCCATGAAAAATTCCGCCAGGCCGGCGGCCGGACCCTGTGCCTGCCCTTTCTCCGCTGGCTGCACCGCTTTGAACGTCCCGGTGGTGTTCCCTACACGATTGACTGGCAGGACCGGATATGGAACTATATGATCGGTTTTCAGGAACTTGGCCTTGATACCGGCCAGATCATTGACCATTTCAATGAACACCTCGGAGAAGGGGTCACAACAGAAATTCTACGCCGGCTCGGCCTTGACCAGCAAGAAGAATAATGTGTGCATGCATAAAGGGTCCATCCAGCTGGATGATTATGATTGTTGAATAATCATACCGGCTATATCCATCATCACAACCAAAAGGAGGGTTGAACAACATGCGAACAAGGATCACATTATCGGTGTTTCTGTCCTGCTGTCTGCTGCTTACAGGATTGACAATCGCCCAGGGACGATCCCTGAAAGATGCCACCTATGTCGGGGCCAAAAAATGCAGGGAATGCCACCAGGACAACTATGACGGCTGGAAATCCACCCAGCATCCCTACAAATTCCAAAAGGCCTCCCCGGACGTCATTATCGGTGATTTCGTGAAAAACAACACACTGAGGGCCAACAACATAACAACCACCATGTTCCGAAAAGGGGATGATTTCTTTATTACCACCATGGACCCGGATGGCAAAAAGGAGCAGACCTACAAGGTGGACTATGTGATCGGTGAGTTCTGGAAACAACAGTATGTGACCACCTTCCCCAATGGAGAACTGCGCATCCTGCCACCCATGTGGATCGTCAAGACCCAGGTCTGGAAGGATGGCAGCAAGTTGTGGAAAAAGAAAAAAATCTACCAGAATAGTTGCTCTGGCTGCCACAACACCGGCACCCAGATCAATTATGACAAGGCCACCAACACCTACAAGACGACCTGGTCGGACCTGGGCGTTGCCTGCGAGGCCTGCCACGGGCCGGGCAGCGTGCATGTGGACGCCGACAATGAAAACAAGCGCGACACCATTGTCAACCCGGCCAAGATCCCGGATCCCCAGCGGGCGGTCATGGTCTGCGGCTCCTGCCATACCAGGGGCAGCTGCTGCGACGGAAAGTACGGCTATCCCAAGGGATACCGGCCGGGAGGTCAGCTCAACTTCATGTTCAGTGAAAAACCAAAACTGCACCCGGACGACACATCAAGGGTCAATCGGCAGGAATATATTGACTGGAAAAAGAGCGGCCATGCCAGGGAAGGCATCACCTGTTGGGACTGTCACTATACCCATCGCAAGGGCAATGCCAACAGATTTCAGACAAAACTGCCGGGATCGCAACTGTGCCTGAGTTGTCACAAGGTGAAAAACAAGGGATTCCACGGCATCCACAGCGTCAACAACTGTGTGGGCTGCCACATGCCGCCGATCGGCAAACGGGCGACCAAGGGAGATGTCCACAGCCACCAGTTCAAAATGATCAGCCCCAAAGACACACTTGACGCGGGCGGTCTTGATAAACAGCCCAATTCCTGCAACGCCTGCCATTACCATAAAAAGGACAGCCCGGCGGCCCTGCTCAAGGTGCTCGAACGGGTCAAGAAATCCAGAAAAGACCGAAAAACATTTAATTAACATTCAAGGTGGGCGTTGCCCGCAACCTAAAGCCCGTGGGAGCGGCTTCAGCCGCGAAATTTCATGGTTATCCCGGTAATCGGGTGAGCTATTCGCGGATAAACCAGCATGGCTGGACCATATTGGCCGGCCGCAACAAACAATGAAAATCTCCGACTCCGGCATGGGCAGCCATGTCCTCTGTGGGAGATTTTCGGATAAACCAGCATGGCTGGACCATATTTTACCGTCCCAGCCACAACGAATGATGAAAATAGTCTGATATGACTCAGCTACGCGGACTATTTTCGGATAAACCAGCTCCTACAGCACCTGTAATAATTATGTTGCCATTACTGCGGCCGGAAGGCGATTTCTTCTTTCTGATACCTGCCTTGTACCTGAAATCGATCCCAATATGCCTTGATCCGGCCACATAACTGTTTTTTGTCAACCGGGAGGAGACTATGCAGGATTTGAACTTTTATGCGGCGTGGGTGGGGATACTTCTTGGCTTTATCAGCGGATCGGTGCTGGGACTTTTCTTCCATGATTCCGACTGGCTGGGAGGCTACGGCTCCTGGCGCCGAAGGATGGCCCGGCTTGGCCATATTTCTTTTTTCGGTATAGCCATCATCAATCTGATCTATGCACTCAGTGTCCAGGTCTTCAATGTACGGCCACCATCGCCCTATCCCTCCTATCTTTTTGTGGCCGGGGCCGTGACCATGCCCCTTGTCTGTTTTCTGTCTGCCTGGAAAAAATTTTTCCGGCACATCTTTTTTATTCCGGTTCTCTGCCTGATTATCGGCACACTTCTCTTTTTCAAAGGAGGATTATTCGCATGAAGATAGGATTAGTCGCAATGAGCGGTATTCGGGTCTGTGACGAGGAGCTCCTCCAGATGGGCCTGACCCTGCCCGGTTTTGTTGAAAGAAGCAAGGTGATTGCCTCCCTGCCCAGCCTGGGATTGCTGACCCTTGCCGGCATGCTGCCCGCTCACCATGAGGTCAGCTACATTGAAGTCGATGACATCAATAAAAGTCCGGAAACCCTTGCCGGGCTGTACGATTTTGACCTGGTGGCGATTTCAAGTTTCAGCGCCCAGATCCTTGAAGCCTATGAGCTTGCCGATCTGTTGCGCAAACAGGGTGTGCGGGTGGTCATGGGCGGACTGCATGTGACCTGCATGCCCGAGGAGGCCGGGCAACACTGTGATGCCGTCCTGATCGGCGAGGGCGAGACTGCCTGGCCAGACCTGGTCAGCGATGCCGAACACGGCAGGCTGCGTCCCCAATACGGCGGCCTTAGCGAGGAGTTCGACCTGGCGCAGGCGCCCATGCCCGCCTTTGAGCTTCTCGATCTGAAGCGATATAACCGCCTGACCATTCAGACCAGTCGCGGCTGTGCCCATAAGTGCGAATTCTGCGCCAGCTCTATCCTGCTCACCAGCAAGTACAAACAAAAGCCGGCAGCCAGGGTTCTGGCCGAACTCGATCGTATTGTCAGCATCTGGGAACATCCCTTTATCGAGTTTGCCGATGACAACACCTTTGTCAACAAGAAATACTGGCGACAACTGCTTCCGGAAATCGCCAAGAGAAAGATTCGCTGGTTTACGGAAACAGATATCTCCATTGCCCGGGATGAGGAACTGCTGAGGATGATGCGGGAAAGCGGCTGTGCCCAGGTGCTGATCGGTCTGGAAAGCCCGGCAGCCGATTCCCTGCAGGGACTGGAAACCCGCAACAACTGGAAGGCCAGGCAGCGCGCCGGTTATACCGAGGCGATTCAGACCATCCAGGGCCACGGGATCAGTGTTAACGGCTGTTTCATCCTCGGCCTTGACGACCATGACCAGACAATTTTTGACCATGTATACGATTTTGTCGAGGAGTCGGGTCTGCATGAGGTACAGATCACCATCCAGACCCCCTTCCCCGGCACCCCCCTGTACAACCGCCTGCGGGCGGCAGGCAGGATCATTGAGGACGGGGCCTGGAATAAATGCACTCTCTTTGATATCAACTACCAGCCCCTTGCAATGAGCGTTGACGAGCTTTCCCGGGGATTCAAGGAGCTGACGGCCCGGTTGTACAGCGATGACTGTACCCGGCGCCGGCGAAGCAGGTTCAAACAACAGCTGCGCAAAAGTATTACTGACCGATCAAAGGAGCAATCCGCCAACCAGTAACACA
>JALVAI010000440.1 GCA_027011235.1 Desulfobulbaceae bacterium | reverse complement strand
ATCTCACCAACGGAAAACTGCGGGTAAAGAGTTTTCTCCGCTGGCCGCCCCTGCGCATGACTGCCCGCATATCCCTGAACAACGGCCAAGGATTTTTCAAAGATATTCATTTTTCCGGCCTTTCCACCAGCCAGAACCTGGAACTCCTGCCCGTCCTCCAAACCCGCTCAAGCGGCCCGGTTACCATTGCCACAGTGGATGCAGGCATCCCCATCCGCAACCTTTCCACCAAGATAGGCCTCAAGCCATCGGGCAAACCACTGCCGATCATCATCCTGAAAAACAGTCATGCCTCACTTCTTGGCGGAAAGGTATCCAATGATTATATTCATATTGATCCCCAAAGACCCACATTGCGGACAATCATCCACGTCCACGATATTCATTTGGCGGACCTGCTGGCCCTGCAGCAGGTCAAAGGATTAAAGGTAACAGGAAGCGTCAGCGGTGAATTGCCGATCAGGCTGGATAAGGAAGGATTCCACGTTGACAGCGGCAGGCTGCACAATGAACCAGCCGGCGGGATTATCGAATATACTCCGCCCGGGGACAACGGGCTCAGGGATTCACCTTTGACCGGCTATGCCCTCAAAGCCCTGGAGGAATTTCACTACAATCTTCTTGCCGCCTCGGCAAAGTACAGCCCGGACGGCAACCTGGAAGTCACACTTCACCTGGAGGGCAAAAGTCCGAAACTTGATACCAACAGGCCAGTGCATCTCAATATTACCACGCAGCAGAATCTCCTTTCCCTGATAAAAAGTCTTCGCTATAGTGATTCACTGACCAATGAAATTGATAGGGAAGTTCAGCAACACTTTCAGAAAAAACAAGCAAATGAACCTGTAAAATGATCTGATAATAGTTGAAAACTTCCACAGCACCGGGAGAACACCCATGCGATTCCTCTTCTTTCTTCTTGTCGTTTCAGCATTTTCCGTAACTGGTTGCACACCGACCGTCAAGGTGGCGCCGCCTGAGAAACCGATCACCATTAACCTTAATGTCAAGATCCAACACGAGATACGGGTCAAAGTGGAAAAGGACCTGGACAATGTCCTCAGCAAAGACAGTGGTCTCTTTTAGAGATATGCGGCCGAATGACACCCCCAACTGTACAATAGGAAACGAGGCAGTATCATGAAAAAAATTATGAGAAAAAATATGAAAAAGACAATCCCGTTACTCATCACCATGCTGTTTTTCCTCTGCCAGACCGCTTTTGCCCTGGACCTCGCCACGGCCAAGGCACAGGGACTTGTCGGAGAAACCGTAACCGGCTACCTGGCGCCGGTCAAGGCAACCCCTGAGGTGCAAAAGCTGGTTGCCGACATCAACGCCAAACGAAAGGCGATGTATGAAAAAATTGCCAAAAAAAACGGCACAACCCTGCAGGCGGTTGAACTGCTGGCCGGGAAAAAAGCCATTGCCAAAACTCCACCCGGCCAGTTCATCAATCTCGGCAAGGGCTGGCAGAAGAAATAGGAAACCCCGTAAAAAGAGTTCTTGTCCTGTTATTTTCTTGGTTTCCGTGGAGCCGATTGCAGTTGGATAACACGGTAGCGGACATGGTTTACGCTCCATATAACCTGGAACGTTTTATGCCGTAATCATATAGGAAAACGTTTTTTTTACTTGATGCCGGACAAGCGGCCCACGCCATACCCGCTGCCTGCCATGCAATCACCCTGTATTCGGACCGGGCAACAACAATTCGTACTCTCAATCTGCAATCTACCAGCCAATGAAACATCCAACCCGATTCCTGATAATCATGTGCCTGGCCGGCATATTATCTTCATTATGCATTGGTGCTCTTTCCTACTGGTTTCAGAAGCAGCATATTATCAGGGAGGCAAAAACCAGAAGCACTCTTATTCTTGACTATGTCAACGCATCTTCCGGTTTCTTCGAACACAGCCAAAAGGCATTGGTGAATGAACTGCTCCATGACACCAGCAATTTTTACCCGGAGCTGACAAACGGATTCATGCTTCTCAGAGAGATTTCCGAATTGTTTGCAACAAACAACCAAGAGCACAATTTTCACCTAGCCTCCCTGAATCCACTCAATAAAAAAAATGCGGCCACCCGTGATGAAAGACGAATAATTGAAAAGTTTCGTTCCAACCCGCAGCTGCAAAGACATGACGGCCTGATCAAGGAAAATGGTGACATTTTCTACTACATCGCATCTCCCGTCAAGGTAACGGGCAATTTTTGCCTGAACTGCCACGGCAACCCGGAAAAGGCACCAAGGGCCCAGGTAATACTCTATGGAATGGACAGTGGCTATAACTGGCAGAAGGGAGATACAGTTTCCGCCGCCATTGTCCGTGTTTCGCTCCAGAACTCCATCCGAGAGGCAAAAAATAGTGCAATGAAGTTATTTATCATCAGCTTCATCTGTTTTATGCTCTCCTTTCTCGCACTTATTCTTTTTTTTGACCGGGGGTGATATGACGACAAAAAGCATACCACCAATACTGTGTCTGCTCATTGCAGCAGCTTTTGTATTCACAGGCCGGTTTGCACCATCGGCCCTGGCAGCCGACGTGGAAGCGGATGGCTGCCCCAGGATCCAGCGCAAACTACGGGACATAAAAAGCCTGATGCAGAGAAAGCTTTTCTTACAAAGTGCCATACTGAAATGTCCGGATGACGCCATGCTGCAATATTACTGGGCATTCAATTTAGAGAGAAGAAAACAATTTAAAAAGGCATTCCAGTATTATCAACTGTCCGCCAAACTGAAGAAAAATTTCCCGCAGGCCTATTTTGGCATGGGGGAAATCTATCTTGCCCAAGGAGATATAACAGGTGCTGTTAATGCCTATAAACATGGGCTGCAAATAAAACCCGTCAACAAGTGGGGCAAGGCCCGGCTTGACGAGATACTCGTCCTGGCCGACAATCACCCGGCATTAAGGAACAATGCGGGTTCCTGGGCCGCAGATTCATTACCACCATCCGTAAATGACTCTGCAACAAATGATTACACAAAAAAAATTGCCAAGCGCTATGGTATCAATCTTGCGGATTTGATTCAGGCCAGGAAACAGATGTCGGACCTCAGGAAAATTGCCGGCCGCTATGGAATTGCACTTGATGAATTAATTGAGGCAAACAGACAGGCAGCTTCCCACTCAGGACCAAAAATCAGCAATGAAAATGCGGGTACGGAAAAAACAGAGCGGACAAAAGCTAAGGAAAAATATCTTGCGGCGATATCAAAACGCTATGGAATTCAACTTAATGAACTGACCAGGCTCAGTCAACAGATGGCATCCATCAAAGACATAGCCGACCGTTACGGCATTCGGGTCGACGAACTCATGCAACCCGGCGGCAAGATGGTTTCCTTTGAAAGGCAAACGGTTTCCGGCACAAAACACAAGGTATTGAAAAATGAATATCTGACGAAAATAGCAAAGCGATATGGAGTCTCTCTCAATGATATTATCCGGGCAAATAAGAATATTACCGATCCCCATTGGATATTTCCCGGCCAAATCATAACCATTCCGGAAAAGAAAAGACGTAATTAGTCAGGGACACCGGAAAAACACGATCTGCGCTGCCGGATTTCCTGATATGCGTACATCAGCCATGCCAAAGATATCAACGAGGCAACCCATGAAAATAAAACACCTGCTTCTCGTCCTGGGTATGATGTCCCTGATAATATCGATTGTCCCACCCGTATCCGCCGGCGCCGGACAAACCGTAAGGTTCGGTTTTCTGGCCAAACGGGGGAAGGCAAAATGCATTGAAAAATGGAGCATGATGATTGATGCCTTACACGATGCCACCGGCATGGCATTTGAACTTGTGCCCCTGTCGTTTGACGAAATAGAACCGGCGATAAAGGGCGGCAAAATCGACTTTCTGAATACGAACCCTCTTATTTTTGTTGATCAGGAGCAAAAATATGGCGTCACGCCCCTGGTGACCATGATAAACATACGCCTGGGCAAGGCTCTCAGCCGATTCAGCGGGGTCATTTTTGTCAGGGCCGACAGCCCGATCCACAAGACAGCTGACATCAGGGGCAAGACCTTTATGTGCGTAAAAAAATCCTCCTTTGGCGGCGGCCAGATGGCTTTCCGCCATCTTTTGGAAAAAGGGCTCAATCCGTTTCAGGAAACCAACCTGCTGGAGGGCAGAACACATGACAATGTGGTGCTGGCCGTGCAGACGGGGATGGTCGATGTCGGCACTGTCCGGTCGGACACCCTGGAGAGAATGGCGGAAGAAGGAAAAATAAAGCTACGGGATTTCCGGGTCATTGATAAAGTAGAGGATGATTTTCCTTTTATGCACTCCACCCGACTCTATCCTGAATGGGTCGTGCTTGCCCTGCCCCATGTTTCCGGTGCGATTAAAGACAGGGTCAAGGCAGCGCTTCTCGCCCTGAAACCGGAGAATCCCGCTCTCAAAAAAGCCCGGATAGCCGGTTGGACAGAACCCCTCGATTACAGGCCGGTGGCAAAAACCTTGATAATCAATCTGTTAAACGGCCTTCAATAAGAAGGCACAACGTGAGGATGCCATCCAGGGGTGCCATTTCGCCAAACAGGACGCAACAGCTTGCTGGCATAAAAAAATCGTAAATACTTCGTGTAGTTATCAAACCACCTGCAAACCGTAACAACATGCCCATACAATGTGTGTTCTGCCGACATGAAAACAGCGATGCCGCTGTTGTTTGCGAGGCCTGTAATGCGCCGCTTAAACCCGCGCCAGGAGGGAATCCGCAGCAACATAGGGCAGACAAGGAAATTTCCATCATCGGGCCGGGAGACCTGATTGGTGATCGTTACCTTGTTGTGGAGCAAATCGGGGACAGCAGCTTTTCCCTGCTCTACCGGGTGCGCGATACCGAAGATGGCGACAGGGAATATATTCTCAATCTCCTGCATCCCGGTTTAAGCTCCGATCCCCAGGCCAGACAACGGTTCAAAGATGAAATAGCTGTCTGCATGGACCTTGTCCATCCGCCAACAATTCTTGTTGACCGCCTCCGATCCGGCCAGGACATTTATTACTATCTGACTGGACTATCTCTTGAACAGTATCAACTTGACCGCAAAGGCACAGTTCCTCCTTTCAGTCTTGCCGAGATCCGGACGGTAATGCAATCTCTGTTGCAAACCCTTGACTATGCCCACCAATTCACGCTCCATAATAACATTTCACCAAAAACCATCATTCTTCTCGGCTCTTTCCCCAATGTCTCCGTCAGACTCCTCAACCAGGGCAATTCAGGAGCCCTGGTGGCATCGCATCTTGCCGGCACCCTACCGGATACCAGGTCTCTTATGTATATGGCCCCGGAGCAGATAAAAAACCCTTTGTCCGCGGATCTTCGCGCTGATCTCTTCTCGGTTGGCATGATTCTTTATGAAATGCTGACCGGTGAGCAGGCAGTTGGAGTTTTTGCAATGCCATCGGAGATACTTTCCGATCATTATATTCCCCTGGACAGAGTGATCAAGAAGGCCCTTGCCTCTGATGTTGATCAGCGCCCAGCAAGCGCTGGCCAATTATTGGAGGATATCTCCGCTGCCTTGGACGAAGTTGAGGAATCCATTACAAAATCAACGGAAACCACGTCCCGGCGCTATGATGAAAACAACGAGCAACCAAAGCTCTCTCAATCCACTGGCAAGGAGTTGGAGGAAACGGTTGATACCGTAATCACATCCAACGAATCACGATGGTTTTTCGTTGCTTTTTTCGTTCTGTTGTGTTGTGCGGCGGCAGGTGGTTATGTCCTGTTCACCAAGGACAAATCCACTGAAAACACCCTCATAAACGGCAAAACGGAAAACCGGTCGGCGTTAGTCATCCCGATAGAGCCTTCTGATAACCGATGGATACCAGGCAAGGT